>NZ_JBRREG010000041.1:0-36844 GCF_056760155.1 Stenotrophomonas sp. STEN022 | reverse complement strand
CCTCTCTCTTTACCTGTCCTCCCGCGCGGCTGGGTTAAATTACCACCCCCGCCCGCCGGCCCTTGGCCCCCCACTACAAGAAGCCCTCAGCGCATCGCCTTGGCGTGATGCGCGATGTGATCGCCGATGAAGCTGCTGATGAAGTAGTAGCTATGGTCATAACCCGGCTGCATGCGCAGCTGCAACGGATGCCCGGCAGCCTCGCAGGCGGCCTGCAACAACTGCGGGCGCAGTTGGCTCTCCAGGAATTCATCGGCGCCGCCCTGATCAATCAGCAACGGCAGCTTCTCCTGCGCATGTGCGACCAGCTCACTGGCGTCATACGCCTTCCATACTTCGCGGTCTTCACCCAGATACGCAGCAAATGCCTTCTGTCCCCATGGCACCTGCGAGGGTGCCACGATCGGCGAAAACGCCGACACGCTACGATAACGCCCGGGATTCTTCAGGGCGATGGTCAAGGCACCGTGGCCGCCCATCGAATGCCCGCTGATTGCGCGCACATCGCTGGCGGCCGGATCGGCTTCCACCCAGGCCGGCAGCTCATCGACGATGTAGTCGTACATGCGGTAGTGCCGCGACCACGGCTCACGGATCGCGTTGAGGTAGAAACCCGCGCCCTTGCCCAGGTCATAGCCCTCGGCATCGGCTACTGCGTCACCGCGTGGGCTGGTATCCGGCGACACCAGAATGATGCCGTGCTCGGCCGCATAGCGCTGAGCGCCGGACTTGGTGATGAAGTTCTGCTCGGTGCAGGTCAGGCCGCTCAGCCAGTACAGCACCGGGCAGGGGCCGTGCTCGGCCTGTGGCGGCAGATAGACGCCTACCGTCATCTCGCAGCCCAATACCTTGGATTCGTGCCGGTAAACGTCCTGCCAGCCGCCGAAGCAGGCGCGGTGTTCGAGTCGTTGCATGGTTTGGAATCCTTGGTATTGAGTTGCGTGATGCTTGCGACTGAGAAAACGCCAGCTTCGCGGCTTACGCCGCTCCTACAAGAGGGGCCGGGATCAGTAATGGATGACCGAGCGGATCGACTTGCCTTCGTGCATCAGGTCGAAGGCTTCGTTGATCTTGTCCAGTTCCATCGTATGGGTCACGAACGGCGCGAGCTCGATGTCGCCCTTCATCGCATCTTCGACCATGCCCGGCAGCTGGCTGCGCCCCTTCACACCACCGAACGCGGTGCCCATCCACTTGCGACCGGTCACCAGCTGGAACGGGCGGGTGGAAATCTCCTGCCCTGCGCCGGCCACGCCGATGATCACGCTCTGACCCCAACCACGGTGCGCGCATTCCAGCGCCGCACGCATCACGTTGGTGTTGCCGATGCATTCGAAGCTGTGGTCCACGCCCCACCCGGTCATCTCCACGATGACCTGCTGGATCGGCTTGTCGTGCTCCTTCGGATTGACGCAATCGGTGGCGCCGAACTGCTTGGCCAACTCGAACTTGGAGGGATTGGTGTCGATGGCGATGATGCGGCCGGCCTTGGCCTGGCGCGCGCCCTGGATCACCGCCAGGCCGATACCACCCAAGCCGAACACCGCGACGCTGTCACCTTCGGCGACCTTGGCGGTGTTGTGCACGGCACCGATGCCAGTAGTGACGCCGCAGCCCAGCAGGCAGACGTGCTCCGGGTTGGCTTCCGGGTTGACCTTGGCCAGCGATACTTCGGCCACCACGGTGTACTCGGAGAAGGTCGAGCAGCCCATGTAGTGATAGATCGGCTCGCCGTTGTACGAGAAGCGGCTGGTGCCGTCCGGCATCACGCCCTTGCCCTGGGTGGCGCGCACGGAGGTACACAGATTGGTCTTGCCGCTCTTGCAGAACAGGCACTCGCCGCACTCGGCGGTGTACAGCGGAATGACGTGATCACCGGCCTTCACCGAGGTGACACCCTCGCCCACTTCAACCACGATGCCAGCGCCTTCATGGCCGAGCACGCACGGGAACAGGCCTTCCGGGTCGTCACCGGACAGGGTGAAGGCATCGGTATGGCAGACGCCGGTATGGGTGATCTTGACCAGCACTTCGCCAGCCTTCGGCGGTGCGACATCGATCTCGACGATCTGCAAAGGCTGGCCCGGACCAAAGGCAACGGCGGCACGTGATTTCATGGGTTTTCTCCTGCGGGAATGACGAAAGACGACGCAAGGCGCCGCCGGAATTACTTGAGATATGAACGGATCAGGCTGGACATCTCGGCAACGCGCGCAGCGCGCTGCGCCTCGGAGCGCGCCGGCTGCCCGAACTCCTCGCGCAGGTGCGCCTCCATCACCTCGGACATCAGCCCGTTGACTGCACCGCGGATGGCCGCGATCTGCTGCAGCACCGGATTGCAGTCGGCGCCGGCCTCCAGCGCACGCTCCAACGCATCGCACTGGCCACGGATACGTTTGACCCGGGCCAGCACCTTCTTCTTCTCTTCGGGGGAATGCGGCATGGCGGCGCCCATATCCTGTACTGGGGGATAGTATATTTTGCAGTTCTGGAAAATGCCAGTCGACCGGGTTCCCAAGCGATTGGTGGCCATCCCGCCGTACGTGAGCACCACTATCAACGGTGGCTTTACGCGCCATTGCCTGCTTCAAACCGCCGATTCAGCCCGGACAGGCCCGGCGCTGCGTTCGGGCCGGCTGGACCTGGCTATCGCGCATTGTCCGCAATGCCGGGGCCGGCCAGTTGCCGCGCCTTCCCCCCATGAACCGCTGGATGATTCCCGCGTCACTCAAGTAGTCTTGGCAGGACAATCCAGGCATCACCAACTTGAGCCAACAAGTCGACAAAAGCCCCTGCCTTCCATTGAAGGTAGCCATTACCGAAGACGACGCGGTGCTGCTTGAACGCGTCCTGCTTCCCGGCTTGCGTGACTATGGTTTCAAGGTAGACGGCTTCAATGACGCCACCGGGCTCTACCGCGGCCTGCTGACCCAGCAGTTCGACGTGGTGATCCTGGATATCGCCTTGCCAGGCGAGGATGGCTTGAGTATTGCGGCGCACCTTCGCCAGATACAGCCCGGGCTTGGCCTGGTCATGCTGACGGGAACGGAGAGCCGGGACAACCACCTTCGGGCGATGCTCCAAGGTGCGGATGCCTACCTGTCAAAGCCTGTCGACATCGACATCATTGCGGCCACGCTGCACAGCCTGTCACGCCGTCTTGAGCGCACCCCAAAGGGCGCCAACAGCACCGATGCCCAGGACGGCAATGCGCGCTGGACCTTGGCATCCGATGATTGGTGCCTTGTGCCCCCCTCCGGGCGGATCATCGCCCTGACGACCCCAGAACGGGCACTCCTGGGCCTGCTCAATGCCAACCGAGGCCAGACGGTCGAGAAGGAGCGCTTGATCGAGGCATTGACAGACAATGCCTCGGACTTCGATCCGCACCGTCTGGAAGCCCTTGTGCACCGGATCCGCCGCAAAGCCGCCACTGCTGCCCCCGGGTCACCGCCCCTGCCCCTGTTGTCTATCCGCGGAAAGGGCTACCTGCTCGCTACCTGAGTCCGTCGAACATCAGGGCGGAGAGACCAGCGGAAGCAGTATCTTCACCGTGCTGCCCTGTGCTTGCCGGGCAGCAAGTTCAACGCTTCCACCCGCCTCAAGGACCATGTCCATCACAACCGGCAAGCCCAGGCCGGTTCCCAGGCCAACAGGCTTGGTGGTGAAGAACGGATCGAACGCTCTTGCACGAATGGCCTCTGTCATGCCGTGGCCGTCATCCTGCAGGGTAAGCGAGACCCACGCGTCCCCTTCCCGCTCGGCTTTGACCTGGAAAGTACCCGCTCCGGGAATCGCATCCCGCGCATTGGCCGCGATATTGAGGATGACCAGCCCGAAGCGATCAGCATCCATGCGCACCGGCAAGGCCCCCTCACCGCAGTCTAGCTGCAGCCGCACGCGACTGCCAAAAAGTTGCTTCAGCATCGGCGACAGCTCACCGAGCGAAGCACGCACATCAAAGACCTGCGGGTGCGCCACATCCTGCCTGCTGAAGTTCAACAGCTTCCTGCTGATGGCCAGGCCTCGCTTGGCAGCGAGCTCGACGTCCTCCAGCGCGCCGTAGAGTGCGGTCGCCCCCTTGTCTGCGAGGCGCTCCCGCTGCCCGGCCTGGCCCAGCACTATTCCGAGCACGTTGTTGAAGTCGTGTGCCACGCCGCTGGCAAGACGCCCGACAGCTTCCATCTTCTGGGCATGAATCAGCTGCTCGCGCGTGCGTTCACGCTCGGCGACCTCCTCCTGGAGCCGGGTATAGGCCAGCTCCAGTTCGCGACCACGGGCATTGGATTCTTCCAGGCTGTTACGCAATGCCGCCACGGTCCGATCCAGGACGATCGCAATGATCAACCAGATACCGGCCAACGAAACCGCCTTGCCGACCCCCGCGACCGACGCCGCGCCACCTCCGAGCATTGCCCGCAGGTAGTCCGCAAGAAGTGTCGCCGCCAGGATCGCAACGCAGGTCGCGTATGTGATCCACAAGGTCCGCCGCCCCAGGACCAGACCGGCGAGCGCCAGCAGGATCATCGGCATCGGATCAAAGCGCAGACCGAGCATTCCGGTCGCGGTGTAGATGACCGCCATCGACAACAACACCACGCTGAGGAACAGGTGCATGCCATGACGGAAACGCCCCGTTCGGATCAACCACACACAGGCCCACGCTGCCGACGTCATCAACAGGTCTGTCGTCAGGTCAGCGAGCATGGCGCTGCGGGGCGGCAAGTCAACCGACCAACGGCCGCTCAGCACCGCATAGAGATACAGCGACTTGTTGAGCGGGATGAAAACCCCAAGGAAGATCAGCAATACCTGCAGGAACGGCGCATTGCGCCGATCGACCGGATCCTGCACCGGGATATCTGAAAGCCAGCGCTGCACCGGCCTGAAGAGAAGTAGCTGTTTGATAAGAATCTCCCCGCACCTGGTTTAGCCGCGGAACAGGTCCCAACCGGCGTCCGCCCCTTTCGGCATTCCTCATCGCTTCTCACCCGGACCGGTGAAAAACGGTGCGTGTATTCCACGATCCACTTTTGTAGCTTACGTCCAAGACCTCCTTCCTGCCGTGAGGAAGTGGCCCATACGAGGAACAAGGGTTGTCGGCGACACCGACGTTTCCACGACTGCATTGCCACAGTTGAACACGGCTTCACGCAACGCACACAAACCAAGACCTCCCAACGAAGCCTGCGGCGCTCCACGGAAACTCAAGATCCGTCGCGCCAAAGATATCCGGGAGCCCCCCGAAACGTTCTGGAGCTTGCCACCGGCCGGCCCGCGAGCTGGCACCGGAAGTCCAATGGGATACCAAACAACCTTCCTGGATGGATGCGCCTATGCCCTGCGACCTCCATGGATACTGGTTTCACTTTTCGGGTCGACAAGGATGAACGCCAGACATCTTCTCCCCAACTACCGCCTCGAATACGCGCTCCGGGTCAACCTGATGAAGCATGCAAGCATCGATCAACTGAAAGTCCTGATTGATTCTCTGGACGATATTTCGCTGAACATAAGCGGCCGAATTGAAGTCCTCCAGAAGATCAGGCAATCGGCTGCCAGCTTCTACATCAATGGCTCGAACAACTCCGTCGACCATTGCAACCGGATCGACGCGATGGTGCTGGAGGCGATTGAAGTTGCATTGCTCCCTTTCGAACGGGAGCCGTTTGGTCATTCCTGCGCCGACCCTCTCCCCGCTGCGGAATATATCCAGCCATAGCACAGGTAACACGCATGCTTTCTCATGAAACCGGTGATGAATGATGAGCATCCTGACCACCGCAAAGCAACGCCAGGACTCCGGTGATCCGCGTCACGTGCGACGGCAGAACTGGGCGCTTCACCACCCGCAAACAGGCTGCCGAACGCGCGATCTCCCATCGCAGTCCGCCGGGTTCCGCCCCCAGGCGCCGCAACCTACAGAAACGAACTCCCGGTCGGTCATGCCCAAGAATCCGCGTCTGGACAACGAAGCGAATCTCCTCATCGACAGGATCACCCGATGCCTTGCCGAAGCCAGGCAGCTGGACCCTGCAACTTCCGCACTGCTTGAGGATGTGGCCGCTCATCTGCAACAGGTTCTGCTCGCCGGTCCTGCGCAACGGCCATGTCCTCCACTGCGCGTGAGAACCATGCGCGAGCTGCAACCGGTGCTGACCGCACTCAGGGAACGATGCATCAGGGAAGCAGCTACAGCTGCATTGGGAGCGGCTGCCGGCCCCTGGCTGAGTGCCGCCGAGACCCAAGCCGGCGCCAGTCGTCTGGATGTCTCCAAGGAAAGCCGTACGCAGCTTCTACGGATGCGTGCGGCATTGAGCAACGCCAAAGGTATTCATCGACGGTGCCATAACCGTTGACGAGTCCACGCGCATCTCCCGTCTTTCAGGGAATGCCCGCGCGTGAAATCCCCCGACCAACGTCGAAGCCAGTTCCCAGACCAGAGGACCATCCACATGACTGACCATTCCCTGAAAAACAAAGTCGCGGTTATCGCAGGCGGCGGCAAGAACCTCGGCGCCTTGGTGGCCCACCAGTTTGTCGATGCAGGGGCCCGCGGGATCGCCATCCACTACAACAGCGACTCCTCGAGAACGGATGCAGAGAGAACGGCCGGCGAACTGAAAGCCAAGGGAGCGGACGCCATCCTGTTCCAGGGTGATCTGGCGGTCGTCGCCAACAATGTGCAGCTGTTCGACAAGGCCAAGGCGCATTTTGGCCAGGTCGACATTGCGGTCAACACCGCAGGCGTGGTGATCAAGAAGCCTATCGCCGAGATCACCGAGGCGGATTACGACAAGAGCTTTGACGCCAACGCCAAAGCCGCGTTCTTCTTCATCCAGCAGGCAGGCCGGGTACTGGCCGATGGCGGCAACATCGTCACCATCGTCAGCTCGCTGCTGGCCGCCTACACGCCGTTCTATGCAATCTATCCCGGCAGCAAGGCGGCGGTTGAACATTACACGCGCGCGGCCTCGAAAGAGTTCGGCGACAGGGGAATCTCGGTCAATGCCATTGGGCCAGGCCCGATGGATACCCCCTTCTTCTACGGCCAGGAGAAGCCCGATGCAGTGGCCTATCACAAGTCCGCGGCAGCACTGAGCAAGTACAGCAGGACCGGGCTTACCGATATCGAGGACATCGCCCCCATCGTCAGGTTCCTGGTGACGGACGGTTGGTGGATCACCGGGCAGACGATCTTCGCCAACGGCGGCTACACGACTCGGTAAGCCTTCAGCGAAGAAGGGTGGTTGCGGAGACGGAAGCGCGGGGCGGTGCAGCACCGCTTCCGCCCGCGACCGACGTAATGCCGGATGGAGGGCCGGAACGGGGCCCGGTACCGGCACGATCACCAGTGACACGCTCATGGCCAATAGATTCCAATCAATCCTGGATGCACAGCAACAGCATTTCCTTACCGACGCGACCAAGCCGCGCGGCTGGCGCATCGACCAGCTTGAGCGCATGGAGCGCATGCTGCGCGACCACCAGGATGCGTTCTGCGCCGCACTCTACGAGGACTTTCGCAAGCCTTCGTTCGAGCAGCTGTTCGAGATCACCGTTCCGCTTGGCAACATCAACTACTACCGGGAACACCTCACGGCGCTGATGGCGCCACGCAGGGTCGCGATCCCGGCAGGGTTGGAAGCAACCGGAAACAGCGGCCTGATCCTGAAGGAGCCCTACGGGCCAACCCTGGTGATCGGCCCATTCAATGCCCCCATCCTGCTGCTGCTCGATCCGGCCATTGCCGCCTTGGCCGCCGGCAACCCCGTTGTGTTGAAGCCCGCCAACACCACGCCAGCCACCGCCGCGCTGTTCCAGCGACTGATACCGGACTACTTTGAAGCAGAAAACGTCGCCATCGTCACCGGCGGGCGCGAGGAAATCGCGGCCCTGCTGGAACTGCCCTTCGACTTCATCTTCTTCACTGGCAGCTCGACCGTCGGCAAGGTCGTGATGCGCGCGGCGGCCGAGAACCTGACGCCGGTGATCCTGGAACTGGGCGGACAGAACCCGACCATCGTCGACGAAACCGCCAATCTCGACATTGCCGCCGACCGGATCGCCTGGGGACACAACGCCATATCCGGCCAATGGTGCATCGCGCCGGGGTATGTCCATGTGCACGAAAGTGTGGCCGATGCGTTCATCGAGAAGCTGAAGGCAGCCACCGTCAGGATGTACGGCGACGATCCGCGACAAAGCCCCGATTTCGCCCGCATGATCAGCGAACACGAAGCGCAACGGGTGGCGTCCTACATCCTGGCCGACAAGGTGGTACACGGCGGGCGGTTCGACATTCCGGAGCGCTATGTGGAACCAACAATCCTGTACCCGTCGAGCTGGGACGACCCGGCACTGCAGCAGGAAGTCTTCGGCCCGGTCCTGCCGATCCTGCCCTACACCGACCTGAAACAGGTCATCGCCACCATCAAGCGCAAACCCAAGCCACTAGCCGCCTATGTCTTCAGCAAGAACCAGGCCCACATCGACCATGTACTTGGCAGCCTCGCGTTCGGGGGCGGCTGTGTGAACCAGACCAACCTGCATTGCTGGATCGACAGCCTGCCTTTCGGCGGGGTCGGCTACAGCGGCATGGGCAAGTACTACGGCAAGGCCGGGTTCGAAGCATTGAGCAACACCAAGGCCATGCTGATCGGGAATCCCGACCTGGAACTGGATGTGTTTCCACCGTACGGCGGCAAGGACGTCGCAGGGAGTCTGAGCGTATTCTCCTCAGCGCAGACGCACCGCCAGGCGGGGCCAAGCCCGGCCACGCCTGAACCCGTTTCCAGGGAGAAGTGAGCATGCATGTCGTTCTGGTAATCGTTGGTGGCCTGGTTCTTCTTGGCCTGTTCCTCCTGTTTGGCTGGCTGTGGGCCGCCACCACCGCCGGCATGGCATTGGCAGCCAAGGCGTTCATTCCGGTCTGGCTGGTGGTTGCAGCGATCAACATGTGGGTGGGCGTTGCCCATGCCGGGTACAGCTTCCGTGAAGAGTTGCCCATCCTGGTGCTGGTCTTCGCCGTACCCGCGATCATCGCCTGCGTCGTGGCATGGCGGCTCTCGCTGTCATGAAGCCTGCGACGACCGACGTGCCTAGCGCACAATTCCCCAGCCATCCGCTGCTGCGTCGTCGCGACGGGCACCACGCGCGCGTGACCTACGAAGAGCTGTTCTTCGACCTGGTCTATGTGTTCGCGGTGACGCAGCTCAGCCATGAGCTGCTGCACAATCTCACCGTTGCCGGCGTGGTCGAAACGCTGATCCTGTGGTTCGCGGTGTGGCTGGGGTGGCAGTACACCTGCTGGGTCACCAACTGGTTCGACCCGGAGACGCCGCGCATCCGCGGCTTGATGTTCGTGACCATGCTGCTTGGGCTGGTGATGGCCGCGAGCATTCCCATGGCGTTCGCCGACAGAGGCCTGGTATTCGCCGCTGCCTATGTGGCAATGCAGGTGGGTCGAACCGCCTTCATTGCACTGCAGTTGCCGGCCGGCCATCCGCTGGCGCCCAATTACCGGCGCATGCTGGGCTGGCTGCTGATCTCGGCAGTGTTCTGGTTGTCCGGGGCGATGGTGCAGCATGAGGCACGCGCACTGTTATGGCTGCTCGCCGTGTTGTGCGAATACGTATCGCCGATGTTCGGCTTTGCCCTGCCTGGCATGGGCCGCTCGCACACGCGGGACTGGACCATCGAAGGTGGCCACCTGGCCGAGCGCTGCCAGCTGTTCGTGATCGTGGCACTTGGCGAAACCCTGCTTGCCAGCGGCGCCACGCTTGCCGGTGCCGCTGAATGGGATGTCCCGGTCGTGCTCGCATTGCTGGCCACCTTCCTCGGCACCTTGGCCATGTGGTGGCTGTACTTCGGCACATCGAGCAAGGATGCGACCAAGGCGATTTCGCACTCGGACGACCCCGGCCGCATCGGCGCGTACTTCCACTACGTCCATGCCATTCTCATCGCAGGTGTCATCGCCTCGGCGGTCGGCAACGATCTGGTGCTGGCACATCCACACGCCCATCCGGCCACCGCACAGATCGCAATCCTGCTGGCCGGGCCCGCGATCTATCTGCTCGGCAGTGCCGCCTACAAGCGAATCGTCTATGGCGCCATACCTATGTCCCACCTGGTTGGCGCACTGCTGTTGCTGGCGCTGGTCCCGGTTGGCCTGTTTGCAGACATGCTGCTGATGGGCTGGCTGACCACCGCGGTCGTGTTGATCGTGAGCGTCTGGGAAGCACGTCGGCTTCCACGGAGGCGCAGCGCAGAGCAGGATTGAATGCGTACGCATTGGAGCGCCGCACGAAGGCATCGTGCGCAAGATCTACGGCGTCGGCGGTGTTGCCTGGCCGATGCCCAAATCAGCTGCCCAAACAGTCGCAATGATCGGCGTACAGGGTTGCAACCTGTCGACGTGCAGTGGACTCGATTGCAGCCACAATCCCTGCCGATGCAAATCATCGAACCAGGTCAGCAGCAAGCATCCTTCCGGTCATTGACCCGGCTGCATGTTCCTCCCCGTTGGAATCGCGGGCCGACAACTGGCCTGAGTTGCCCCGCCTGCCCGCACTGCCACAGCAACGCGCTCTACTACCGCCGCCCCAATCCCCGCAACATCAGATCCAATGCAGCCGCGCATTTGCGCAGACGGACATCGGCATCAGCCCCTTCCGCTATCCAGAACGCAGCCTCGGCCAAACTGCCGTAGATCAGCGATGCCAAGGCCTGCGCGTCCACGTCGGCGATCACGCCATGGCGAACCAGGTCCTCGATCAACCGCTGCATCGAGTCCACGCAATGCCGCTGCGAGTCCAGCGATGCCCCGCCAAGCACAGCGCGCGCATCGCGCAGGACGATGCGCTGGATCTCCGGTTCAAGCGCCATGTCCAGATAGGCCCGGCAGCGCTGCTGGAAGCCCAGCCAGGGATCGCTTGCGGCGGTGCTGATGGCCTGCAGCCGCGCATCGGTTTCCGCATCGATCTGCTCGACCACCGCGGCCAGCAGGCCCTTCTTGTCCCCGAAGTGGTGGTACAGCGCGCCTCGGGTGAGCCCAGCCTGTGCGGTCAGCTCATCCATCGATGCATCCGCATAGCCGCTCTCGGCGAAAACGCGGCGGGCAGTGGCCAATAGCAAGGCGCGGGTTGCCTCCATTTCAACGCGGGTGCGGCGGACCACGGCAATCTCCTTTCGTACGCTTCGTATGTTTATTTACATTCACGGCGTATGTATATAGCCTTTTACATACACCTCGTATGTATTGTTGCGGCCGGCCGATGCCTTGGCAAGCCGCTGCGCTCCGGAGACCTCAATGGCCAACGCTTATCGCGCCCTCTTCACTGCACCCGGTACTTCCGGCTTCGTTCTGGCCGGCCTGTTGGCCCGGCTGCCACTGCCCATGACCGGCATCGGCATCATCACCTTGCTGGCGCAGCTGCGCGGCAGTTACGCACTGGCCGGCGCGGTCTCGGCCACCTTTGTGCTGGTCTATGCGCTCGCCTCACCACAGATCTCGCGTTGGGTGGATCGCCACGGCCAAGCGAAAGTCCTGCCGTTGGCGTCGGCCGCCAGCGTTGTCGGCATGCTGCTGCTCCTCCTTGCCAGCTACTGGCAGGCGCCGGATTGGCTGCTGTTTCCCTGCGCCGCGCTGGCCGGTTGCATGCCCAGCATGTCGGCGATGGTCCGGGCCCGTTGGACGGCCCTCTACCGTGGGCAGCCGCAACTGCAGACGGCCTACTCGCTGGAAACGGTGTTCGATGAAATGAGTTTCATCGCCGGGCCACCGCTGTCGGTTGGCCTTTGCGTTGGCCTGTTTCCGCAGGCCGGCGTGCTGCTGGCCGCGCTGCTGCTGGCCGTGGGCACGGCTGCGCTTGCAATGCAGCGGGCAACGCAACCGCAGCTGGTTCCGCATGCCGGAGTCAAACCCAATCGGTCGGTGATGGCGATAGCGGAGGTGCGACTGCTGGCGCTGCTGATGGTCGCAATGGGCATGATCGTTGGAACCATCGACATCACCAGCGTGGCCTTCGCCGAACTGCTCGGCCAGCCCTTGGCAGCCAGCATCGTGTTGTCGGCCTATGCCCTGGGTTCCTGCGCGGCGGGACTGGCTTTTGGTGCGCTGAAATTCGATGCACCGTTGCATCGCCTGCTGCTATGGGGCGGCACCGCGACTGCGCTGACCACACTGCCATTGCTGCTGGTGACAAACCTGCCAACGCTTGCGGCAAGCGTGCTGCTGGCCGGCATTTTCTTCGCGCCGACGATGATCGTGGTGATGTCGCTGGTCGAGCGCGCCGTGCCGGACCAGCAACTGACAGAAGGCATGACCTGGTTGTTGGCCGGACTGAATATCGGCGTGGCGCTGGGTGCCGCAGCAACCGGGCAGTTGGTGGATCTCGCCGGTGCCCAAGCCGGCTTCGTCATCAGCGTGGGGGCTGGTGCCGCAGTGCTGCTGCTGTCGCTATGGATCGTCCGACGCCTACGGCCTTGCGTGCAGCACACCGCCGACGCCTGTTGATACCAGCAGCACCCCAACCGTTGGAACTGACCATGCAAACCAACTCCCCCACGGCAAGCGCCGTGGCCCATCCGTGGTTGGCCGTTGTGGCCGTCGCCCTGGCAACCTTTTCGGTAGTGACCACCGAGATGCTGCCGGTCGGCCTGCTCACGCCCATCGCCCGCGACCTTGGCACGTCCACTGGCAATGCCGGATTGCTGATCTCCGTACCGGCCCTGCTGGCAGCGCTGTTCGCGCTGCTGGTAGTGCTTGCCGCAGGTGGCATCAACCGCCGTTACATCCTCTGCGCGCTGCTGGCCCTGCTGGCGGCCGCCAATGCCGCATCCGCATGGGCGCCGAACATGCAGTGGATGCTGGCTGCGCGATTGCTGGTAGGCCTGTGCATGGGCGGGATCTGGGCAATCGCCGGTGGGCTGGCAATGCGATTGGTATCTCCACAACGCGTGGGGTTGGCCACCTCGATCATCTTCGGCGGTGTCGCCGCCGCCTCCGTGCTCGGGGTTCCGTTGAGCGCATGGGTTGGGGAGATGTTCGGTTGGCGCGAGGCATTCGTCGGTATGGCGCTGCTGAGCACGGCGGTGCTGTTGCTTCAGCTTGCCGTGATTCCCTCGCTACCCGTCTCGGCATCGGTGCGGTTGCGCCACTTCGTCCAACAGCTGCGCAATCACCGCGTGCAGCGTGGGCTGGTCCTGACGCTGTTGCTGGTCGCCGGCCACTTCGCGGCCTTTACCTTTGTCCGGCCACTGCTCGAATTGGTATCTGGTGTGAGCGCCACATGGATCGGTGCGCTGCTGCTTGCCTATGGCGTCGCCGGCATCGGCGGCAATTTCCTGGTGGGCGTCCTCGCTCCTCGCAACGTGTCCGCCACGGTAATGGCCATTACCGCAGGCCTGCTTGCAACGGCTGTCCTGTTCCTCTGCATCGGCGACACCCCGATCATGGGAGGTGCGCTGCTGTTGCTCTGGGGCCTGGCCTACGGCGGGGTATCGGTTGGGCTGATGACCTGGATGATGCAGGCAGCGCCACGCGCCGTTGAGGTAAACAGCGCGCTGTATGTGGGGGTGTTCAACACGGGTATCGCACTCGGCGCCTGGGGAGGTGGGCGAGTACTGGATCAGCTTGGCCTCAGCGGAAATCTCTGGATGACCGCACTGCTCGCAACCGGTGCACTGCTGCTGTGCGCCGTCAGCGTTGATCGTGGCGGACGTCGGAACGCGCAGGACGATGCTTGAATCACCAACGCGCTGGCTGCTGCTCGTCGCCCGCCGCTCAATACGCCACCTCATGCCCGCCGCCGTTTCCTTGCCTCGCACATGACCTCCGCACCTTGACGAAAGATTGGTTTTCTCAATACTTCGCCAATGCTGAGCCAACACTTCCTGTTCTTCTTTGCGATGCTCGGCGCCTTCATTGGCACCGTCCTCGCATCGTTCCTGTGGTGGCGGGCCAAGGGCGAGCCCAGCCAGCGCTGGCTGGCGCTGCTGATTCTGGTCGTAGGGATGCGTACCGGTAAATCGGTCGCCTATTACTTCTGGCCGGACATTCCCCGGGTGTTCCTGCAACTGGGTTTGACCGCCTGCTTCATGATCGGGCCGTGTCTGTTCTTTCTGATGCGTTCGAGCCTGGCCGGTACTCCCGGTCCACGGCTGGCAGACCGCTGGCACCTCAGCACGCTGCTGGCCATTGTCATCGGGGTGAATGTATTCCTGCCCTACACCGGCCATCCCGAGCTGTGGCTGCATACCATCACCCCGGCCATCCAATATGTCTGGCTGGGCTACCTGCTATTGGCCAGTGGACTGCTGTACCGGCACCGCGCCCAGCTCAAGGACACGCCCTCCGGCGCGTTGCTGCTGGGAGCGCTGCTCAGCGTGTGGCTGATCTGGGCCGCCTATTTCACTGCCGGCTACACCTCTTACATCGTCGGCGCGCTGTCCTTCACCTTCACCCTGGCGGCGAGCGTGCTGGTCTACCTGCGCCTGCGTTCCGGCCAGGCACCGATCGAGCCCTACCAGGACCGACGGATTTCCGAAGACGAGGCAGCACCACAACTGCAGGCCTTGGCCGAGCTGATGGCCCGCGAGCGCCTGCACCTCGACCCCGGCCTGACCCTGCCCCGCCTCGCTCGCCGGCTCGGCATTCCACAGACCCGGCTGTCGCAGCTGTTGAACGACAACAAGCAGACTTCGTTCAAACAATACCTGACGCAGTTGCGTGTCATCGAAGCAAAAGCACTGTTGCTGCAGCTGCCGCCAAAGCCGCTGGAGCTGGTCGCCGAGGAGGCTGGCTTCCAATCGATGTCCACCTTCCACGCCGCCTTCAAAAAGCTGGAGGGCCGCCCCCCAGGGGCGTTCCGCGCCGCTGCCGGGAACTCCTGAAATTGATTCCAGCACTCCGGAATTGCGTAGCAAGATATTGATTTAAAAGGGGAGATATAAGCTGTAGGCTCACCCCAACGAGCCGGCGCCATGCCCTTACATCGACTCCTCAAACCGCTGCTGATCCTGCTGTTGTGCGCATGGCAGGGCGGCATCTCCGACGCCGCCGCAAGCGCTGGGCCCGCCATGGAGCGGTCCTCGACTGACCCGTCGACGCAACAGGCCGGCAGCAACCACCTTGTCGCCAGCAGCGGCCTCGGCGACACCAGCCGGGCCGGGCAACAACGCATCCTGTTCATCCTTGCCAGCAGCAAGGTGCACGGCAGCTCCAGCATTCCGGCCAGCATCAGCTTCGGTGAGGTGGTCCATGCCTGGGATACGTTCCAGGCGGCCGGCTATGCAGTGGACTTCGTCACCCCCGACGGCGGCGACGTGCCTATCCTCGACCCCTACGTGGGCAAGGAACTGGAACCGCGCCTGCAGGACGAGCGCGTCATGCGTGGTCTGCGCAACACTGCCACGCCGGCGCAGATCGACCCCGGCCTGTACCGCGCCGTCTATTACGTCGGTGGCAGCAACGCGATGTACGGCGTGGCGGAGAACCGCGCCCTGCAGGACATCGCCATGCATGTCTACGAACGCAATGGTGGGGTGGTCTCGGCCGTGTGCCATGGCACGGCCGGAATCGTGAACCTCAAGCTCGCCGGCGGCCAAAGCCTGCTCGCCGGCAAGCGCATCACCGGCTATCCCGAAGAGCACGAAGACCGCAGCGCCGCCTATTTCAAGGAATTCCCGTTCCTGATCCGGCAAACGGTGCAGGCGCGCGGCGGCCTGTTCAACGCCGTGGATAGCGCCGAGCCCTACATCGAAGTCGACGGCCGGGTGATGACAGGCCAGAACTATGCGTCCGCCGCGCCGTTGGCTGCAGCCGTCGTCGATGCGCTGCGCAAGCTTCCCAATCCACGCGCCAGCCAGGCCAGGAGGGATTGAGCAGCCAGAACTTCGTCCACCTGCAATCACATCAACCACCCAACAACACCCAGGACACACATGAACACTTCAATCCGATCCACGGTTCTCGCCGCAGCCCTGCTCCTGCTCCCCACCTCGCTGATGGCACAAAGCAACGAGCGCGCCGAGGTAGATCGCGCCATGCAGACCCTGCTGCGCGGCTTCGAAGCAGGCGACGCCAAACTGCTCAGTGGCGTACTGCGGAAAGACGGCGTGGTTATCGGCTATTCGACCAATCGCGGCGCCGTTGTCATGCAGAGCACGGAAGAATGGGCCAATGGGTTTCCGGGCAAGCCAGCGGCGGATGAAGCGCAACGTCATCGCCAGTACCAGATCCTGGATGTGACGGACAGCGCGGCCGTGGTCAAGCTCACGCTCGACTATCCGACATGGGACGGCTCGGACTACCTGGCGTTGGCGAAGATCGACGGCAACTGGATGATCGTCAGCAAGTCGTGGAGCGGGAAGCGCAAGACGCCGGCGAGCTGAGCAGCGCGTTGCTGCCCGCCTGAGTTGAATGGTGAAGCGCCCGGTGAGAACCGGGCGCTTTGTCCATGTGCTGCCGACGGATCCGGATACGTGAACCAGCGCGCCCCCCTTCCTGCGCCGCCCAACACCCCGCCCAGCGAGGCCGCCCCGCCTGTGCGGACCAGCATGACTTCTGGCAGGGATGCTAGGTGTTATACCTAACTATAGTATCAACACACTTCCGCCAGAGCCGGTATGGACCGGCGCACGCGCGCAACCCTGCTATGGCGGGCCCAACAACATCAGCATCCAGGGGAACCGATGAGCACAGGCAAATTGAAGGTATGGCTGCTGGCAACGTTGCTGGCTGCCGCCAGCTTGGCCCAGGCCAGCGAAGTGATGGTGGATCGCGGCGCCTACAAGCTGAGCGCCGAGCACTCGGGAAACGGTCCGATCACGGTGGTTTTCGAGTCGGGCTTCGGCCAGGCCAAGGACACATGGAAGGACGTGATCGCTGCGCTTGGCTCCGGCTATCGCGGCATCACTTATTCCCGTGCCGGACTTGGCAAGTCGGGCAGCGATGGCAAGCCCAAGGACATCGACGCTCACCTCGTTGACCTCGCCGCCGTGATCGACGAACTGGCCAGCGGGCAGAAGCTGATTCTGGTCGGGCATTCGTATGGTGGATTGCTTGCCACCGAGTTCGCACGCCACCATCCGCAACAATTACAGGCCCTCGTCCTCGTCGACCCGGCCACGCTGAGCCAGCGACACGCGTTCAAACAGGCCGATGCAGCGCGTGTACTCGCCGATGATGCCGCCCTGCTTGGCATGCTGCCGCCTTCCATGGCCGCCGACTATCAGGCTTTGATCACCCAGTTGGATGCGCCAGACGCGCAGACGCCAAGCGCCATACCGGATCTACCGGTAGCGCTGCTCACCGCCACGCAGGTCGCCGCCGAACCCTTCGTTTTCGAGGAAACAGCTGCCGGCAAAGCACTGTGGAAGGCGCAGCACGCCGCATTGTTCAGCGCCTTCGACCGTGGCTTCCACCGCTACTTCGCCACCGGCCACAACATCCACCGCGAGAACCCGGCAGCGGTTGCCGATGCGATCAGGGACATTGCAGGCAGGCGTTGAACTGCCGGCTCCGTGGGACTGCTGCCAGCACAACGCGAAGCCGGGCAACACCTCACCATCACCCGC
The DNA here is from genome assembly GCF_056760155.1 of Stenotrophomonas sp. STEN022. Taxonomy (NCBI): domain Bacteria; kingdom Pseudomonadati; phylum Pseudomonadota; class Gammaproteobacteria; order Lysobacterales; family Lysobacteraceae; genus Stenotrophomonas; species Stenotrophomonas sp. STEN022. The sequence goes on along the minus strand of NZ_JBRREG010000041.1, from coordinate 19,261 downwards.
ACGCAGCGAACACTGATCGCAGTGCCGTGCCACCACCGCCCTTGAATGATTGAACAGACGCGAGCGAAATGAAGAGACTGGCTGCCTTGTTGATGCTTCTTCCGGCGTTGGCGCTTCCGCTATTGGCGCAGGCGCAACCGCGATCGTCACAAGCAGTGCAGGTGGAAGTGCATGCAGAGAAGCTCGATGACTTCATGAACCATGTCGAGGACAACAACGGCGGCATTGGCAGTGTGTCCATTTTCAAGGACGGCCGCGAGGTCTATGCCAGGCGCTTCGGGCAGCAGAACCTGGCCGGCGTTGCTCACGATGAGAACAGCAGATACCAGATCGCTTCCGTGACCAAGATGGTCACGGCGATCCTGGCCTTCAAGCTGATCGAAGACGGGCGTCTGCGCCTGGATGACAGGCTGTCCAGCTTTTTCCCGGACATGCCTTCCTCACAACAGATAAGCATCAGCAACCTGCTGGAGCACACCAGCGGTCTTGGCAACTTCGCGATCAGGGATGGCCAGGTATGGGTAGTTGATCCGCTAAGCCAGGATGAAATCCTGCGGGAGATACGAATGCAGGGCATTGCATTCAAACCTGGCGAACGCGTTGCCTACTCCAACTCCGCCTACTTCCTGCTGCGGATGATCCTCGAGCAGCTGTATGGGCGCGACTACCACGACATCGTCGCGCAGGAGATCGCAGCCCCCCTGGGCCTGCACAACTTCGCTTCCACGCGCTCTCATCCCGGCAACACCTTCAAGTCCTACGCATTCGCAGGGCAATGGCGTGAAATCAAGGAAATCGACTACTCCAACGTGATCGGCGTTGGTGACATCGCAGCCACCACACACGACCTGGATGTACTGATCTCCGCGCTGTTCGAGTACAAGCTTCTGCGCAGGGAGACCGTGGAGCAGATGAAGCCGCGGCCGGCTGGCAGCGGCTGGGGACGAGGGCTGGCCGAGTTCACCTACGACGAGAATCGCTTTCTAGGTCACGGTGGCGACGTTCTCGGCTCGCACTCGCGCGTGATCTACAACCCGAGCGATGGTGTGGCGATCGCCTATTCCACCAACGGCGAACGCATTCCGACCAATGACTTTCTGCAGGCAGTCGTGGATCTTTTCTACGGCCGCGAGGTGGTGTTGCCGGGGATCAAGTAGGCGGAAACCGGGGTCAGAGTGGGGTTTCCGCCGGTTTCCGCTTATCTGGCTACCTGCTCCACCGCCGCAAGGATCACATCCGCCACCTTCTGGGGTTGCGACAACTGCGGAACATGGCTCGCATCGAGCGTGGTTACCCGCGCACCGATCTTCTTCGCAAGGTCCTTCTGCAGGCCGGAATCAAGCATATGGTCCTGCTCGCTGATGACGTACCACGATGGTCGGCTCGTCCACGCCGCCGCCGATGTCTTTGCAGCGAAGTTGGCGCTGTTGGTCGGGTTCTGGGTAGCAGCCAGCAGGTTGGCGTCGGCTTGGCTCAGATCCTGTGCAAGGTGGTGCGCTACGCCTTCCAGGGTCAGCGTGAGATAGCCGTCCTTGTCAGCATTGAGGTGACTGAAACCGGAAGGTGTCGGGTAATCCTTGGATAGATCGCTCACCGACTGTCCTTGCGATGGGGCGAAGGCAGCAACATAGACAAGTGCTTTCACGCGTTCATCCTCGCCCGCATCGGAAATGACCGCGCCGCCATAGGAGTGGCCAACCAGCACAACTGGTCCGGTCTGCGCCTGGATCGCCCGCTTGGTTTTGGCGACGTCATCCTCCAGCGAACTGAGCGGGTTCTGCACGGCAACCACGTTCAAGCCCCTGGCCTGCAGCAAGGGAATGACCCTGTCCCAAGCGTGGCCGTCGGAAAAGGCCCCATGAACCAAAACGACCGTGGGCTTCTCAACCGACGGGAGAGATGCCGCACCGGCGGCTCCAGCGCTCAGGGCAGCGGCAAAAAGCGCGCCTTTCATAAGAAATTGCATGACAGAAGTTCCTGTTTGAGGGATCAAGGCGACCGGATTCGGCCGCGTGGGATCACTCTACATAGACAACCAAATGGGATAAATTTACCTACAGTTCAATCACTAGAACCTACTGGATTCAAATGGACCGCCTCTATGCGATGCAGGTGTTCACCCGCGCCGTCGAACTGGGCTCGTTCTCGGCAGCGGCGGTTGAACTGGATATTTCCCCCCAGTTCGCTGGCAAACAGATCCAGGCGCTTGAAACCGGGCTGGGCATCAAGCTGTTGAACCGCACCACCCGGCGCCAGAGCCTGACCGAGAGTGGGCAGCTGTTCTACGAGCGGGCAAAGAACATTCTTGCGGAGATGGAAGCAGCCGAAGCGTTGATGGCGGAATCACGCGCAACACCACGCGGCAAGCTGCGCATCAGCGCACCCATCACCTTTGGCAGCCATGCCTTGGCGCCATTGCTGCCGCGTTACCTGCAGGACCACCCGGAGGTCACCATCGACCTGAGCTTGAGCAACCGCACTGTCGACCTGCTGGATGAGGGGTTTGATGTGGTCTTCCGTACCGGGCAGCTGCCAGACAGCGGCCTGCAGGCCCGTGTGCTTGCACCACTGCAACTGGTGCTGTGTGCGTCACCGGCCTACATCCAGCGCAGCCCACCGCTGGCGCAGCCGCAGGATTTGAAGCAGCACGAATGCCTGGTCTTCTCGCATACCTCGATGCGTACTGAATGGCAGTTCGAAGGGGCGGAAGGTCGGGTATCCATTGCCATCCGCGGCAGGTTCAGTACCGATAGCGGTGAGGCGCTCAGGGCCGCAGCAATTGCCGGCCACGGCATCCTGCTGCAGCCCAATGCACTGGTCGCCGACGACCTGGCCGCCGGCCGCCTGCAGCTGCTGTTGCCGGACCATGTATCGCCAGCACGTGAGCTGCATATGCTGTTTGCACCGGACCGGCGGATGACGCCGAAGCTGCGTAGCTTCCTGGACTTCGCACAGGAAAACTTCGGCTGACTGCGCCGGGAACCTTCCCGCCAGCCGATGTCATATGCGGCGCAGCTCCAAGATCCTGCCCCGCCAGCATTGCACTTTGGAAACGTGCCAATCGCACACCTGCCGGCAACGCAGCTGATCCGCGTAAAGCGCCTCGTCCGTGAAGTGCGCTTTCAGGCAACGACTCACTCCGCTAGGACGGGCACGTACATGGCCTCCTTGCCAAAAAAACGCAGGCCATCCAGATAGCTGCTGGAACCAGTGAATCAGGCCCGATTAGGCCTGTTAACCTTCGCAGTCATGGATGCCTCTCCTGCCCACAGCGTCGCCGCACTGATCACCCAGCCTGCCGCCAAGCGATACCGGTCGGATCGGCATGAGGCCTGTTTACCCTTCTCCCATGTCTGATCCGGCCGACAACCGCACTGCCCTGCACTACCGCCTGGACGATCTGCGCATCGATGTAGCGCGGCAGCGTGTGATACGTGACGACGGCCAGGAACTGGACGTCTCCGGGCTCAGCTTCCGCCTGCTGCATTACCTGCTGACCCAGGGCACCCGCGTGGTTGGCTTTGGTGACTTGATCACCAACATCTGGGCGCCGGCAATCGTCAACGAAGAAACCGTCACCCAGCGGGTTCGTCTGTTGCGTCAAGCCTTGGGTGATGACGGCAGGCAGGCGCGTTACCTGCGTTCGGTACGTGGCCAGGGCTACCAGCTCTGCAGCGAGCCTGTTATCGAGGAGCCTGCAGTGGGCGCGGCGTCGCTACCTAGCTCCAAGCGCCACTGGATCATCATCCCGGCTACCTTGCTGTTGCTGATCGCGGCCGGCGTTGTCTATTGGCAATGGCCGACCCCGGATGCAGCCGCCGCTTCACCACTATTGCAGCGGGCCGACTACTACGCGGGCATCGGCCAGCGCGACAACAACGAGCGGGCCATCGCGCTGTATCGGCAACGTCTGCAGGAAGCCCCCGATGATATGCAGGCACAACTCGGCATTGCCCGCGCGCAGGCCGCGCGCGCCTGCCTGTACAACGGCAGCAGTGGGGATGCCGAGCAGGCATTGCAGCTGGCGCAGGCGGTGATCGCGCGTCAGCCGAGGCTGGCGGCTGCGCATGCGGCACTGGGCTATGCCCACGATTGCCGTGGCGAGATTGACGCAGCCTTGGCCGCCTATGAGCATGCAGTGCACCTGGACCCCGCCGCAGATGCCAGCCGCGCATCGGCGGCCTATCTGTATGCCCGGCAAGGCCGCTTGAGTGATGCCTTGGCTGCAAATCTGGCCGTACGCGCACCCGAGCGTGTGCGCTTCTGGGAACTGCAGGTCGCGTCCAATCTCGATCTGCTCGGCTATTCCGCAGCAGCGGAGGCACGTTACCGGCGCAGCTTCCAGCTGTATCCAGACAACGTGTTCTCCAACATCGCCTGGCCAACATTTCTCTTTGAACACGGCCGCTTCGGCGAAGCGCAGGCAGCGCTGGATGAGGCCTTTTCCCGCCGTACCGAACATGCCTCGCTGCATCTGCTGTCCGCCGAGCTGGCTCTGCAGCGCGGTGATGTCACTGGCGCGCAAACCGCGGTGCAACGTGCGCAGGCACTGAAGCCAGAGGCCAGCTGGCCAACCACGTTCGCCTGGATCATCGGTGCCGCGCCCAAGCCGGCTGCTGAGGAACTGCTGGTACGTTCGGCCGCGCTGCGGGCCGGGCTTGCACAAGGCAACGACCCATCCGATGGGATCGAGGCCGGCTTGCTGGCGGATCTGGCAGGCGACCGCCAAGCTGCGTTGCTGGCATTGCAGGCGGCTGTAGCCGCCGGTTACCGCAACGCCGGCTACCTGCAGGTGTCACCGCTGTTTGCCGAGCTCCGCAAGGATTCCGGTTTCGCCCCGCTGCTGCAGTCGATGGAAGCAGCCGTGGCCGCCGACCGGGCGCGGGTCATCGCTTCCGGTCAGCTGCCAGCCGATGCGCAGGCGGCTACGGTAGCGCGCTGAGGATGTAGTCCTGCAGCAGCTTCCGGGTTTCCTGGTGCATGCCGCGCTGGTTGAAGCGAGTACGCGTAACCACAACCACCAGTTGCTTGTCCGGCACCACGAACACGGCATTGCCACCATTGCCAGACATCGCCCAGGCATGCGCGTGCTTGCCACCGGCAGTGAACGGGAAACGCCAGATCTGGTACCCGTAGTCGGCATCGAACGGCGTCTGCGCGTGCACCTCGGTCATCGCCCGGGTCCAGGCAGCGGGCAGCACCTGCTGGCCCTTCCAGCGCCCGCCGTCGAGGACCAACTGGCCCAGCTTGGCCAGGTCACGGCTGCGGTACTCGGTGCCGCCACCGCCCATGCCCACACCTTCGGACGAACGGTTCCAGACCGACGTCTCGATTCCCAAGGGCCGCTCCAGCACCTCGGCGGCGAAGCGCTGCAATGGCATCCCACTGGCCCGCTCTACGATGGCACCGAGCATGAAGGAGTTGGCCGTGCAGTAGGCGAAGGCACGCCCGTGCGGGCTGTCTGCCGGGCGCTTGTTCCAGGATGCATAGCCGCGCTCTGGCAGGTCGAGGGTGAAGCCAGTCCAGTCGGCGCTGACATACATACGCTCCTCGTGCCCGGCGGAGTACTCGTTGTTGTCATCGCATTCCCACTGCGCGCTCATCGTCAGCAGATCCTCGACCGTGATCGCGTTCTTGAACGCACCCGGATGGGCCGGCGTGCGCTCCGGGAAGAAGCCCAGGACCGCTGCGTTGACCCCGCTGATCAGGCCATGGTCGATGGCGGCGCCTACCAGCATCGCGGTCACGCTCTTGGTCAGCGAGCGGGTGTTGTGCAGCGTGTTGCGGTCGGCGCCGTTGAAGTAGGTCTCGTGCACCAGCGCACCCTGATGCACTACCAGTACGCTGGTGGTATCCGGCGCCTGGCCGCTGTTGATCGCAGCGTCCAGTGCGGTGAAGCGGGTGGCATCCAGCCCATGCGTGGCGGGTGCGGCGAGCATCCAATCATCGTTGGCAGGCAGCGGCGCTGCGGTGACGGAGGCCGTGCTCAGCAGCAGGGCGGCAAACAGAGGAAGGCGGATCAGCAGTGACATCAAAGTGCTCCGTGAGTGGAGCCTCCAGTCGAACATTGCCCCGGATGAAGCGCCTGATGCTTCGATGAAGATTTATGAAGTCTTTCGCGATCAACAACTTGGCGAAACCAAAGATGTAGCAGGTCGCTGAATTTGTGTGAGCGGCGCAAGCCGCGAAGCCGACGGTGCCCGAACAACTGCTCCACGTCATCTGAACGCCGCTTGCTTCGCGGTTTACACCGCTCCCACAAAAAGTCCGAAAACCGGGGTCGGCGCAGGGCTTCAAGGAAGCCCTACCCTGGCCCCGGCTTTGCAATTCAATTACAGCGCGGACCGGTCAGTGATGAACACCGGCAGCGGCACATCCAGCACTTCCGCAGTCAGACCGCGCCCGGCCAGGAAACCGGCGATGTTGTCGGCGATGGCCGGATTGCCTACCCACATTTCGTTGTCATGGCTGGCGCTGCGCACAAGCAGCTCCTTGCCCTTGCTGAAGCCCGGCAGCAGCGCCTGGGCATTGGCATGCGGGGTGCGGCCGTCCAGCGTACCGCTGATGAACAGCACCGGCACATCGCTGCGCAGTGGCGCACGGAAGGCCTCACCCAGGTCCAGCATGCCCAGGCCATCAGCAACTTCCGGGAACGGGAAGTTCAAGGCGTCGCCGAGCAGACTTTGCCGGGCCTGCGCCGCCGCCAATGCGCGCCGCTGCGGGCTCTGCCCGGAGGCCACGTCCATTGCCGTGGGCATGGCGCGCCAGCCACCCAAGCCCTCGCGCACCATCAGCGCGATGGCGCCGAGCAGGTCGTAGTTGCCGGCCTCGGCCTCACGCAGTGCCAGCGGCAGCATGCGCTGGGTGGAGCGGCGGCCGAGGGCGATCGCGATCGCCATCTGCGCATCAAACTCACCGATGGTCACCTTCCTGCCCTTATGCATCGGGCTGCTGCCCTGCCCCGGCTGCTCGCGCAATTTGGCCAACACACGCTGTGCCGAACCCTGCAGATCCTCGAAGCCGTCCTTCTTGGCGATGACTGCCAGATCAGCCAGCAAGGCATCACCGGCCAGCGGCAGCTTGAGCGTGTCATCCGGGCCTTCGCTGCCCATCAACACCACGCGCTCCAGGCTGTCCGGGTGGCGACGCACGGTGGCCAGTGCCAGATGCGTGCCATAGCTCATGCCCCACAGGCTCAGCTTGGGCAGCGCCATCGCCTTGCGCAGGTACTCGATATCGTCGGCGCTCTCGGCGGTGGTGTAGGCGCCCATATCAACCCCGGCGTCTTTCCAGAAGGTCAGGCAGCTGGCCAGTGCGGCCTTTATTCCGACCAGGGCCGCATCGCGCTGCAGCGGCTGGGCATCGTCAAACTTCTGCTCGTGCGGGCACTCGGGCGGCATCTCGGAGAAGTCGGTGCCGCGCTGATCAAGCAGCAGCACGTCGGTCTCGCGGCGAACCCGGTCGAATACCGGCCAGCGCGGGCCCAACGCGGTCCCAAAGCCAGAACCACCCGGGCCGCCGGCCAGATAGACCACCGGGGCACTGCGGCCATCGCCACCGGTCGCAGGCAAGCGCACGACACGCAGGCGGATACGCGGCCCGTTCGGCTCACTGTGGCGACGCGGAACTTCGAGGAAGGCCTCTTCGGTGGCGATGGTGCCGTTGTTCTTTGTCTGCATTGCATAGGGTGCAAACACCAGCGGCGCAACCGAGTCCTTGGCCAGCGCCGGTGAGGCGCAGACCAGGGCCAGGCACAGCGCCAACAGGCGACCGCCACGCCCCAGCTTCCCCTTGCCGGTCACAAGCACTCCGCCAGCGTCGTGTTGATACCCAGCGACAAGCGAGGCGTTTGAAGGAGCCGCCAACGACTGCAGGCAAGGACGGCGGGCACTGGAAACGAACAGAGAGTTGTTGGACATGGTGGGCTCCGACTAGGTGGGTGTGGCCGTGGCACCGACAACCCGGAGAAACCTCCCGTTGCCTCGCCACGGAGCCAGCATCCCTCCCTCAACGGCGCTTGCGGGGCGTGCGTCCGCCGAACAGCTCCAACTCACCGCCCAGCGTCTCCACGCAGCCGATACGATAGGCCCATGCCGATCCTACGAATCCTGAGCGTACTGGCCGTGCTGGTCTTCGCGGTCGCCGCGTGGCTGGCTGTGCTGCTGCGCGACGTCAACAGCGTGCAAGTGCTGAGCGGAGAGATGGCCCCCGCCAGCGTCACCGCTACTGGCGGCTTGCCGACCTCGCCGCCTGCGGACATCAGCTGGCAGCCAATCGATCAACAAGCGCTGGCCAGTTGGCGCGGCCCGTACTGGCTGCGCTGGCAATCGCCCACGTCCACCCAGCCTGACGATGGCGGCCGCGCCCTGCGCCTGTCGCTGCGTGGCGCCAGCCAGCTCTACTGGAACGGCCAGCCGATGCAGGGCAATGGCGTCGTCGGCACCAGCGCCGCGCAGGAGCAGCCCGGTCAGGTCGACATCACCCGCGTACTGCCGCCTTCCTCGCCCACGGGTACCGACGAACTGCTGGTACTCGCGTCCAGCCACCACCAGCAGTTCGGCCTGTACAGCGCCGATGCCCTGGTTGCGGTGGCGCCGGCCGTGGTGTTGTACCAACGCATGGTCCTGCCCTGGCTGATCGCAGCCCTCGCAACCGGTGCACTGGCAGCAGCCTGTCTGTACTTTCTTGCGCTACAGCACGGTCGGCCGCAGATGCCTGGCGGGCGACTGCTGCTCGCGCTGTGCGCGGTCGGGATTGCACTGCCGGTGGTCGAAGGCTGGCGACCGTTGCTCGGCTACCCCTATCCATGGCACGGCCTGCGCCTGTATGCGCTGCTGGCGTTGCACGTGGCAGCGGCCATGCTGCTGCCTGCCTATCTTGCCCGACGCTACGGCGTTGCCGTTCCCAAGGGCCTGGGCATCGCCTACGCGGCCGCGCTGGTGATGACTGCCGTGCTGCTACCCAGCTTCGACATCCGCTCGGCGGTAGCACTGCTGCTGAGTCTGCTGGCCTCGTCTGCGCTGCTGTTGCGGGCCCAGGGTGAGCGCGAAGAACGCTGGCCGATCCTGGCCCTGCTGGTCGCCGGGGTACTGGCCTTGCTGTTTGCGCCCGGGGCCTTCCTCGATGGCCCCTACTTCCTGCTGCTCGCGGTGCTGATGGGCTTCCTGCTGCTCTGCCATGCGGCGCAGGTGCGGGCGCTGGACCTGCACAACGCACGTCTGCGCGAAGAGCGGGCAAACCTCTCGCTGCAGCTGTTGCAGCGTGGCATCCAGCCACATTGGCTGATGAACACGCTCACCTGCCTGCAGGAACTGATCGAACAAGCCCCGACAAAGGCAAGCAGCCTGGTCGAATCGCTGGCCGAGCAGTTCGACCGCCTGCGCGAGAGCAGCAGCCGCCAGAGCGTTCCTCTCAGCGAAGAGCTGGCCTTGTGCCGCAACCATCTGGATATCGTCGGGCAGGCCTTGGACCAGCCAATGACGCTGGAAGTCGATGCCGACGACCTGCAGCTGTCGCTGCCACCCGGCGTGCTGCATGCACAGGTCGAGAACGCCTTGACCCATGCCGGCGCGGTGGCCTGCGCGCAACGACCGTTCCACCTGCGCGTGCAACGCGAGAATCAACATTGGGTCCTTGAGCTGCGCAGCGCACGCGGCTCCGCACCACATCGCGGCCAAGGCACCGGCACCCGCTACATCGAGGCCAGCCTGGCCGCTTCCCATCCCAACCGCTGGCACTACAGCCAAGGCGCCGATGGCGCCGACTGGTGCAGCCGGATCGAGCTCACATGCGCATATTGATCGTCGAAGATGAACCGCTGGTCCGCCAGCGCCTGATGCGCCTGTGTGCGGAAATCGCAGGCTCGCGTGCACGCTTCGATGCCGTCGCCGACCTGGATGCAGCAGGTGACCGGTTGGAGCGCAGCGTCTACGACGGTCTGCTGCTCGACCTCAACCTCGGCGGCGAAGATGGCTTTGACCTGCTGCGCCGCGCCGTCGCCGGCCGTTATCACTGCGTGGTCGTATCGGCCCACCGCGAGCGCGCCCTGCAGGCCTTCGAGCACGGCGTGCTGGATTTTGTACCCAAGCCGTTCTCGCGCGAGCGGCTTGGCCAGGCACTGGAACGCCTGCTCGATGTAGGCCGCTACAGCTCAGGGCGCGCGCGTTACCTAGGCATCTGGCGCGCGCAGGGCACGGCACTTGTCGAACTGGCCGATGTGCAGTGGATCCGTGCCGATGGCGACTACAGCGAGCTGCGCATGCGCGACGGTCGCAGTGAGCTGCACGACAAATCCTTGGCTGGCCTGAGCGCGGTGCTGCCGCCGGACTTCATCCGCTGCCACCGTTCCTATCTGGTCAACCTGCGCCACATCAGCACCCTGCACTCGGGAAGTGGCAGTCGCTACTGGCTGGTGCTCAACGGCGGCGCGGAGCTGCCGGTCGGGCGTGCCCATGTGGCCGGCCTGCGACAGGCACTTGCGCTTGAATGAACCAACCGACGCATTGAAGTGAACGGACTCCGTAGTCCCGTGTAAGCGCAGCGCACCCGGGAGCTTGTAGAGCGTCATCAAACCGCATGCCCAGGCAATCACTGCAACAGGCACATCAGCGCCATAGCCGACTCAACCAATCCCCGGGTGCGCTGCGCTTACCCGGGCTACATGGTTCCGCTGAAGAGCCAGGTCCGCTCGATCAGGGTGCCCGGCGATGGAATCCCCGGCGCCTGCTCAAGGCCGCTGGGTCGTTGAACGCGCCTTGCTCAACGCGTCCTCAAAACTCTCCTTGTGCTCATCCACAAGCCGGGCAAGCAGGCCGGGGTCCACAAATGCTTCCTCATCGCCATCAGCGCGTTGCGCCTGCCGCTCAAGGATGCCGGTGGTATCGGGATGGCCGCTCAGGACGATGTCCGCCTGCATCGCGCCAAGCTTTGCAAATGTCGCGCGGAAATCCTCGGCGATCGCCGGATAGCTCCGATTCCCAACCAGCGTATTGCCGGCGACGGTAATGCTGCACAGGAACAACAGCTCGCGCGGCGTGCCACGGTCATTCACGATCATGCTCCAGCTGGTGCAACCGGCCGTGTGCCCCGGGGTGAGATGTGCGGTCAGTTCAACCTCGCCAAGCCGCAGCTTCTGCCCATCGCTGACGACCTCATCCAGCTTGATCGGATCGAAGGGCTGGACGCCGTAGTTGTTGTCGCCCTGGTTCCTGCCGTTCTCAAGCGCCCAGCGGTCGCCAGCACTGGCGGCATAGCGCGCACCGGTGTCCCGCTTGAGTGCCGCCATCGCGCCAACATGATCGGCGTGCGCGTGGCTGCTGAGCAGCAGCCGCACATCATGCAGCGGCACACCCAGGCTTTCGATGTTGCGTTCGATCTGATCCGCATTGGCAGCAAGCGGCGCATCCAGCAGGATCGCACCCTGCTCCGACACGATCAGGTACGCAGCCAGTCCCTCGCTGCCTACGTAATAGATGTTGTCGACGATATGAAATGGTTTGATCGGTGTCGTCCAGTCCGCGGGCGGTCCAGCCCACGCCGCCGCCGACCCCGCTCCGGCAAGCAGCATCGCTGCCACCTGCAATCTCCTGCGAATTCCCTGCTTCTGCATCATCTCTGCGCCTTGTCCAATACGTGCAGGAACTGTGCGCCGTAGAGGAAATTGCGACAAATGCGTAGAACTGGGCCGAGGCATGAGTTTTTCTTGGCCTTCGCCCATCTGCGGGCAGGCCGGCACGATACGTGCCAAGCGCCGCGCCATCCGGCAATGAACGGCCGGCGTTCGCAACACACCGTAATTGCGATTCTCCGGTCTGCAATTTTTACGGTGTTTTCATCGCGGCGTATCACCACGCAGCCGCCCCAGCAGTATCTTCGCGTCCATCCGCCCCGAGAAGCCACAATGATCCGTCGATCCTTGTCCCTGCTGCTTCCGTCCCTGTTTGCGGCTGCAGCGCTGTCGGGCTGCGACACTTCCAACAAACCAAACGCCGTCGTCGAGAAAGCCCCGGCAGCAAATGCCAGCGAGCTCCCGCTGTTCGACACCTTCGGCGACCTGCACCGCGACATCGGCAGCAAGGTGCCATTGGCGCAGCGCTACTTCGACCAGGGTCTGCGTCTGGCCTATGGCTTCAACCATGAGGCTGCCGGACGTGCATTCGCCGAAGCCGCGCGCTTGGACCCTGCATGTGCAATGTGCATCTGGGGCCAAGCCTTGGTGCTTGGGCCGAACATCAATCTGCCGATGGACCCGGCAGCTGCCAAGCAAGCCACCGCTTTGGCGGCACGTGCCGCCACCCTTGCCACTGGCGCGCGACCTGTCGACCAAGCCTTGATCCAGGCACTACAGAAGCGCTACGCCGACCCCGCACCGGAGGACCGCAGGCAGCTGGACCGCAACTACGCCGATGCGATGGCCGGGGTGGTCGCGAAGTTCCCTGGTGACGATGATGCCGCCACGATGTACGCAGAGGCCTTGATGGATCTCTCGCCGTGGGCCTACTGGCAGGATGGCAAGCCCGCCGAGTTCACGCAGACACTGGTCGGCGAACTGGAGCGCGTGCTGGCACGCAACCCGCGCCATATCGGCGCGATGCACTACTACATCCACGCCATGGAATCTTCTCCCGAGCCAAAGCGTGCCGAGCCCTACGCCGACGCCTTGGCTGCACTGGCGCCCGGATCCGGTCATCTGGTGCATATGCCCGCGCATATCTACATCCGCGTTGGCCGCTATCACGATGCAACCCTGACCAATCTGGCCGCGACCACCGCCGACAAGGACTTCCTGGCGGTCTGCCGTGGCAGCAATGGCGTCTATCCATTGGGCTACGTGCCGCACAACTGGCACTTCGCCACGATGACCACGGGACTGACCGGCTCGCGCACACTGTCCATGCAAGCCGCCAAACAGACGGCAGATCGGGCGGACCGCGCGGCCATGGGCGAGGCCCCGATGCAGTTCATGCAGCAGTTCGTGGTCGCACCGTTGCTTACCCAGGTCCGCTTCGGCGATTGGGACGGCATTCTCGCCGATAGCGACGCCACTCCTGAGCTGCCCTATCCGTCGGCGATCCGCCACTTCGCCCGCGGCATGGCACATGCGCGCAAGGGCGCATTGGACGAAGCAGCACGCGAAGCCGAGGCACTGCATGCAATCGCGACTGATACGGCGATGGCACAGGTCAGCTTCTTCGACATCAATCACGCCGACAGCGTATTGCGTGTGGCCGATGCCTTGTTGCGTGGCGAACTGCTGCGCACGCAAGGAAAACACAGCGAAGCGATCACCGCCCTGCGAGAAGCTGCAGCCGCCGAAGATGCCCTGGCCTACAACGAGCCCGCCGACTGGCCGCTGCCGGTGCGCCCCTACCTGGGCGCCGCGCTGTTGGATGCAGGTGATGCGGAATCCGCAGCCGAAGCCTTCAGTCAGGACCTGAAGACCTATCCGGCCAATGGCTGGTCGTTGTTCGGGCTGGCACAGGCACAACAGATGTTGGGCCAAGCCGATGCAGCGGCCGAAAGCAAACGCCAGCAAGCAGCAGCCTGGCAATGGGCAGATACGCCACTGGCAGCTGCGCGCTATTGAGCACGTCCAACTGATCTCTGGTCTGGTTAGCCACCGACCAGAGTGGTGACTGCAGGGATGCCGCCCTATCTGACAGCGGCATCCGCGCGTTCAAACAGAAACCTTTCTTCACGCCCGTTGCCTGAGGTCGTTGCAATCAGACGTGAGCCATCACGGCGATAGGTGATCCGCTGCGGGTAATCATGCTGCAGATTCTCGAACACGGCAGACTGACCGTCGCGCGCGATCAGCCTGAATTTTACCGGAGCGGGATTGCCCGGGACATCGGCCACGTAAAACACATCGTCGCCCTCGGCGACGATACGCAGCTGTTCGCGAAAGCGCAGGGCTCCCTCACGATAACTGCTGCCTACACCGATCAGCGCTGAGTCCTGCGTCCGCCACTGCTCGTCGCCGCTTCGGCCGCCCGGCAGATCAACCCTTGTCCATTTCCCCAGCAACCAATGAAAAGCAACAATCGGCGTGTCGGCAACCTGCTCCCCGGCCGTTGCAGTTGTCATCGCTGCCAACAGCAGCACCGACAGGAAAAAGGGACCTGCGATTCCACAGATCGTCCCACGCTTCCCACTCAGCGAGAGCCGCATCCTGCGCATGCTCAGCCGCGCGGTGGAATCAAGGCATCATCCAGCGCCGAGGCACGCTGCCAGGCTTCGCGGCCACGCAGGCGTTCCGCATATGCGGCAAATGCATCACGCGCCGGCATGCTCTTGAACATCTGCCCCCACAGGATCTGGCTGCCGACATAGACATCGGCCGCACTGAAGCGCTCGCCAAGCAACCATGGCGATGCCGATGCGGCCACCTGCTCCAGGGTATCGATGGTCTGCTCGAAGCTGCCATAGCCCACGGTGCCGGCTTTCTCCAGCGGCGCCAGCAAGCCCAGGGCCTTGGCGCTGACAGCAGCTTCCACCGGTCCGGCGGCGAAGAACAACCAGCGCAGGTAACTGCCGCGCAGCGGATCATCCAAGGCTGGCGCCAGCCCCGCAGCGGGAAACGCATCGGCAAGATAGGCGCAGATCGCCGCGGCCTCGGTCACCACCACGCCACGGTGCACGATGGTCGGCACCTTGCCCATGGGATTGATGGCGAGGAAGTCCGAGCCTTTCATGCTCTGACCGTACTCCAGCACTTCCGTGCGATACGGCTGGCCCAACTCCTCCAGCATCCAGCGCACGATGCGCCCGCGCGACATCGGATTGGTATAGAAGACGATTTCTTCTGCCGTGCTGCCCATGCGCCTGACTCCAGAGGGTGAGACCGCAGTCTAGCAATTGCGCCATTACTGTCATTCCCGCGAAGGCGGGAATGACGGCAAAAGAGCAAAGGCGAAAGCGACAACCAAGGCGAAAGACTAAGCCCTCACCCCGCCTCGATCACACTCAATCAGTACGCAAACTCGCCAAACAACGGATCCACGCTGCCATTCCAGCGGCCATGGAACAGCTCCAGCTTGCGCTCTGCCGCGGTCTTGCCGGAATCCACGATCTCCTGCAGCACATCCAGGAAGCGCGTTTCATCCTGACCATCGGCATTGAGCGCGGCACGACGACGCAGGCCGTCGCGCGAGATCGTCAGGGCTTCGCGCGCCAGATCCAGCACCGTGCCATTGCGGAACGGCAGGTTCATCGCCTGCCTGGGCACGCCATCGCGCAGCACGTTGCGTTCGGCCAGGCTGAAGTCCTTGACCAGGTCCCAGGCTGCATTCAGTGCGGTCTCGTCATACAACAAGCCAACCCAGAACGCCGGCAGCGCGCAGATGCGGCTCCACGGACCGCTGTCGGCGCCGCGCATTTCCAGATATTTCTTCAGCCGCACTTCCGGGAACGCGGTCGTGGTGTGGTCCGACCAGTCACGCAGGGTCGGCAACGCGCCCGGCAGCACCGGCAACTTGCCCTGCAGGAAATCGCGGAAGCTCTGCCCGCTGGCATCGTGATAGATGCCGTCGCGGTAAGAGAAGTACATCGGCACGTCCAACAGATAATCGACGTAGCGCTCGTAGCCGAAACCATCCTCGAACACGAAGTCGAGCATGCCGGTGCGGTCCGGATCGGTGTCGGTCCAGATGTGCGAGCGGTAGCTGAGATAACCGTTGGGCTTGCCTTCTGTGAACGGCGAATCGGCGAACAGCGCGGTGGCGATCGGCTGCAGCGCCAAGGACACGCGGAACTTCTTCACCATGTCCGCTTCGCTGGCGTAGTCCAGGTTGACCTGGGTGGTGCAGGTGCGGGTCATCATGTCCAGGCCGAGCGAACCGACCTTGGGCATGTAACTCTTCATGATCTGGTAGCGGCCCTTGGGCATCCACGGCATGTCCGCCCGCGCCCACTTGGGCTGGAAGCCCATGCCGAGGAAACCCAACTGCAGCTCACTGGCCACCTGCGCCACTTCGTTGAGGTGGCTGCCGGTCTCCACGCAGGTTTCGTGCAGGGTTTCCAATGCAGCACCAGAGAGCTCCAGCTGCCCAGCCGGCTCCAAGCTCACCGAGGCACCATCACGCAGAAGTGCGATGGTATTGCCGTTCTCCAGCACCGGCTCCCAGCCGAAGCGGGTCAGCCCGTCGAGCACCGCGTTGATGCCACGCTCGCCTTCAAACGTGGGCGGACGCAGGTCATCCAGGCGGAACCCGAACTTCTCGTGCTCGGTACCGATCCGCCACTGCGACCTGGGTTTTTCACCAGACGCGATGCTCTGGACCAACTGGTCGCGGTGGGTGATGGGTGTATCAGCGACGTGGCTCGGGCTCGACAAGGGCAGGCTCGCAGAATTCTGGTCAGGGCGGGAAGGTGGGGGCCAGCCCCCGCCATCGCAAGGGCGCACTATATATCGGCGCACATTGCCATCGTGTCACGGCAGCGGTTTTCAGCGTCCTATAAAAGCAGACTTGACCGTGGCCCGCGCTGCGCCTGCGAGTCATTCCGCGGCTGACTGGGCACTGGTCCTACACTGTAGGCATGACCCGCGCCCACCATAGTGAAACCCACCGTTCAAACCGCGTCGGCTGGCTGCGCGCCGCCGTGCTGGGCGCGAACGACGGCATCGTCTCGGTCGCCGGCCTGGTGGTTGGCGTGGCCGCCGGTGGCGCCAGCGCCTCGACCATCCTGGCCACCGGCATTGCTGGCACCGTGGCCGGCGCCATGTCGATGGCGGCCGGCGAATATGTCTCGGTGATGTCCCAGGCCGATGCCGAACATGCGGACCTGAGCATGGAACGGCGCGAGCTGCACGAAGACCCGCATAGCGAACTGCAGGAACTGGCAGGCATCTATCGCCGTCGCGGGCTCAGCCCCGAACTTGCCCAGCAGGTTGCCGAACAGCTGACCGCCCACGACGCACTGGCCGCGCATGCGCGCGACGAACTGGGCATCACCGAGGAACTGCGGGCCCGGCCGCTGCAGGCGGCGGCAGCCTCGGCCAGTGCTTTCATCGCCGGTGCGGCGTTGCCGGTACTGACAGCGCTGCTGGCTCCGCACGCGCTGGTAGCGCAGGTGACCACAGCCGCCACTCTGGTCGGACTATGTATCACCGGCGCACTGGCCGCACGCGCCGGCGGCGCCCCCGTGCTGCGCGGCGCGTTGCGGGTGGTGTTCTGGGGCGCATTGGCGATGGGCGCAGCCGCAGCCATCGGCCACCTGTTCCAGATCACCGTGTAAGCCATGAACGTCCAAGCCGACACAACCAGCAACTTGTTGGCCCAGCTGTCCTCGCTGGTCGACTGCCAGCGTGCCGAAGGCTATGCCTGCATCACCGCGCGCCGCGAACACGGTGCCAGTTCGGTGGACATCCCGCAGCCACAGTTCGCCATCCTGCTGCAGGGCCGCAAGCAGGCCCGGACCGCGCAGCAATCGCTGGAATTCGGCCCAGGTGATCTGTTCCTGATCACCCGCCGCAGCCGCATCGACGTGGTCAATATTCCCGATCCACACAGTGGCCTGTATCTGAGCGCCATCGTGCCGCTATGCCCGGAGGTACTGGCCGCAGCGCGCGCCTTATGGACTGACGCCCTGCCCGATGCCGGCCACGCGCTGGCACGCTTGCCGTTGGCCGAACATGGCAGCGCCCTGCTGCAATGGCGGCAGGCCTTGCAGGACGGCCAGTACACCGAGGCCAGGCTTGCGCTGGCCGCGCTGGTGGTGGCGTTCTGCCGACGCGGCCACGGCAGCCTGCTGGTCGCGCCCGAACCCGGCCTGGGTGATCGCATCCGCGACTTGGTTGCCGCACAGCCAGAACGTGATTGGCAGTCCCGTGATTTCGAATCGCATCTGGGCCTCAGCGGCGCGACCCTGCGGCGGCGACTGGCCAGCGAACAACTCAGCGTGCGCGAGCTGGTGGCCGATGCGCGACTGGCGCATGCCATGCAGCTGCTCTACACCACACGACTACCGTTGAAGACCGTAGCAGCGCGCGCCGGCTATCGCTCGCTGGGCAGCTTCAACAAGCGCTTCGCCGCACGCTACGGCCTGGAGCCCGCGGCAATCGGCAACAGCTGATCACGATGCGAGCGTTTCGCGCAGCATTGTGAGCGAAACGCGGCGGCACTCCAGCGCAGCATTGAGTTCCCGCGGCACAGCCGTATCTGCAGGAACCCCCATGCGCATCCGTCCCCGACACCGTATTGCCGCTGCCTTGTTGATCCTCGCCGCCAGTTGCGCTGCGCAGGCGCGCAGCACGCATGTCGTGCAGCAGCAGGTTGCCGGTGTCTATCATCAGCAGATCGGCGAACTGCAGGTAACCGCCTTGTTTGACGGCACGGTGGCACTGGGCCGCAAGGAACTGGTCGGCATTGATCCCGGTGCGGTCACCCGTCTGCTGGAGCATGGCTATGTACCGGAAGATGGCAAAGGCCTGCAGACCGCGGTCAACGCCTATCTGGTGCAACGCGGCGATCATCTGAGCCTGATCGACACCGGCACTGCGCAATGCTTCGGCCCGGGACTTGGGCAGGTGCTGGGCAACCTGCGCGCCGCCGGTTACGACCCCGCCGACGTCGATGATGTGCTGCTGACACATGCCCATCCGGACCATATGTGCGGCCTGCTGGATGCGCAGGGCAAGGCTGCCTTCCCCCAAGCCACGGTATGGCTGTCGCAGGCCGATGCCGCGTATTGGCTGGACCCGGCCAGCGAAGCCACCGCGCCGCAACCGTTACGGTTCGCGTTTGGTCTGGCCCGCAACGCAGTGGCGCCCTATGTTGCCGCCGGCAAGTTGCACCGGTTCGGTTCGGGCGATCCTCTTCCGGCAGGGATCACCGCACTGGACAGTCACGGCCATACCCCGGGCCATGTCTCGTATCTGCTTGAGGGCGACAGCGCCCAGCAGCTGCTGGTGTGGGGTGACATCGTGCATTTCCATGCGGTGCAGTTCGCCCGCCCGGATGCCGCCTTCGAGGCCGACAGCGACCGCACCGCCGCCATTGCCAGCCGCCGCCGGTTGATGGCCGAAGCATCCGACCAGGGCTGGTGGGTCGCCGGTGCGCACCTGCCGTTCCCGGGTCTCGGCCATGTGCGTCGCGCAGCTGAGGCGTTTGCGTGGGTGCCGGGTGAGTTCTCACCGCTGAAGTGATGCTGTTGCTGTTGCTGTGGCTATTGCTGTGGCTGTTGCTGTTGCTGTTGCTGTTGCTGTGGCTGTGGCTGTTGCTGTTGCTGTTGCTGTTGCTGTGGCTGTTGCTGTGGCTGTTGC
>NZ_JBRREG010000040.1:0-37262 GCF_056760155.1 Stenotrophomonas sp. STEN022 | reverse complement strand
CTTGGGGCGTCTTCAAGAGCGGCCGGGACTTTGACCCGGCCATGCTGAAAGTGGGTCAAGCCTGCTTCCAGCAGGCTTGACCACGAACATAGGATCTCGGCTCTAGCAAGAGCAGCCAAGAGCTGCCCCCTCCCCAGCCCTCCCCTTTGTCTTCGACAAAAGGGAGGGGGTAAAGCCGACCCCTCCCCAACCCTCCCCTTGGCTTCGCCAAAGGGAGGGAGCTACAGCTGCTGCGACTTTTTGACGCACTGCGACATCCGGTCACATCCGTTCTTAACCAATACAGGACCAGAATCGCCCCAATTAAAGAGTTGCGGAGAAGCGCCCGTGGAAGCGCTGCTGTTGTCCCGGATCCAATTCGGATTCGTCGTCAGTTTTCATGTGCTGTTCCCTGCCTTCACCATCGGCACGGCCAGCTGGTTGGCCTTCGTCGAATGGCGTTGGCTGCGCACCCGCAATCCGGTCTGGCGCGAGTTGTTCTTCTTCTGGCAAAAGATCTTCGCCGTGTCCTTCGGCATGGGCGTGGTCAGCGGCATCGTCATGGCCTTCCAGTTCGGCACCAACTGGCCGCGGCTGAGCGAAGTGGCCGGCACGGTGATCGGGCCGTTGCTGACCTACGAGGTGCTGACCGCGTTCTTCCTGGAGGCGAGTTTCCTCGGCGTGATGCTGTTCGGCTGGGAAAAAGTCTCGCCGCGCCTGCACTTCTTCTCCACCTGCATGGTGGCGTTGGGCACGCTGTTTTCCACCTTCTGGATACTGTCTTCCAACAGTTGGCTGCACACCCCGGCTGGCTACACCCTGGTCGATGGCATCGTGCATCCGCAGGATTGGTGGCAGGTGGTGTTCAACCCCTCATTTCCGTATCGCCTGGCGCATATGGCGCTGGGTTCGTTCATCACCACGTGCTTTGTCATCGGCGGTGTCGGTGCCTGGTATCTGCGCCGCGGCGTGCACGTGGAGGCGGGCCGCAAAATGCTGGTTGCCGCCGTCGCATTCGCCGCGCTGACGGTGCCGGTGCAGATATTCGTCGGCGACATGCACGGTTTGAACACGCTGGAGCATCAGCCGATGAAGATCGCGGCGATGGAGGCGCACTGGCATGAAAGCAAGCCCGGCGAAGGCGTGCCGCTGGTGGTGTTCGCGGTGCCCAATGAAAAGGAAGAGCGCAACGATTACGAAATCGCCATCCCCAAGCTCGGCAGCGTGATCCTGACCCACAGCACGGACGGTACGTTCGCGCCGCTGACCTCGGTGCCGGCCAGCGAGCGGCCGCCGGTGGTGCCGGTGTTCTACGCGTTCCGCATCATGGTCGGGATTGGTTCGTTGATGCTGTTGGTTGCGTGGATCTCGGCCTTCCAATTGTGGCGTGGACGCCTGCTGGAATCGAAGTGGCTGCTGCGCGGCTGGAACTGGATGTTGCCCAGCGGCTTCGTCGCGCTGGTGGCCGGTTGGTTCGTCACCGAAATGGGCCGCCAGCCGTGGGTAGTGTATGGCGTGCTGCGCACCGCTGATGCAGTCGGTACGCAGAGCGTGTGGATGACGGTGTTGTCGTTGGTGGTGTACGTGATCGGCTATCTGTTCGTGTTCGGCTGGGGCATCTGGTATCTGGTCAAGATCATGCGCAGTGGGCCCAAGCCGCATGATCTGCCGCCGCGCGATGACGGCATGCATACCCCGGCGCGGCCGCTGTCCGGCGTCAACGAACCACTGGAGGAGCGCTGACATGGAGATGACAACCTGGCTGCCGGTGGCATGGTTCGCAGTGATTGGCTTCGGCGTGCTGATGTACGTGGTGCTGGATGGCTTCGTGCTCGGCATCGGCATCCTTGCGCCGTTTGCCGAGGACGAGCAGCAGCTCGACGTGATGATGAATACCGCCGCGCCGATCTGGGATGGCAACGAAACCTGGCTGGTGCTCGGCGGTGCCGGGCTGATGGCGGCGTTTCCCAAGGCCTATGCGGTGCTGCTGTCGGGCTTGTATCTGCCGGTGCTGTTGCTGGTGATGGGCCTGGTATTCCGTGGCGTGGCCTTCGAGTTCCGCTTCAAGGCACATCGCTCGCGTGCGCTGTGGAGTGTGTCGTTTGCGATGGGCTCGTTGTTGGCGGCGTTCGCGCAGGGTGTGATCCTTGGCGCTTTGGTGCAGGGCTTGCCGATGCAGGACGGGCACTACAGCGGCGGTGCGTTCGGCTGGTTCAGCCCGTTCTCGATGCTGACCGGCGTCGCGGTGGTCACCGGCTATGCGCTGCTCGGCAGCACCTGGTTGATCCTCAAGACCGAGGGCCGTGAACAGGCGCTGGCGCGCTCGCTGACGCGGCCATTGATGGTTGCGGTGATCGTGTTCATGGGCCTGGTCAGCACCTGGCTGCCGTTCCTGCAGTCGCGGGTGATGGAGCGCTGGTTCAGCGACGGCAACTTCTGGTGGCTGTCGCCGGTGCCGCTGCTTACCCTCGCCGTGGCGGTGGCGCTGTGGCGCAGCGCCATGCATCCACGGCGCGACCTGCCGCCGTTCCTGCTGACCCTGGCGCTGTTCGTGCTCGGCTTCGTCGGCCTGGTGCTGGGCATGTGGCCCTACCTGCTGCCGCCGCACCTGACCCTGTGGCAGGCCGCTGCGCCGGCGTCGTCGCTGGGTTTCAGCATGGTCGGGCTGGTGCTGCTGCTGCCGGTGATCCTTGGCTATACGGTGTGGTCGTACCGCGTTTTCCGCGGCAAGGTAACGGCCGAAACCGGCTATCACTGAAACCGAGTTGATCTGGCCCGGCCGCTGTGCCGGGCCGGGCGTAGTGGAACGCTTCTCAGCCGTGCAGGCCTTCGATTTCCACCAGCAATTCGGCCCGGCAGACTTCGCCGTGCAACACGATGAAGCCGGATTCGGCCAGGCCGCGCTGCTGCAGTTGCAGGCTTACCTCAGCCGCGTCCTGCGGATTGCGCACGTATACCTTGAGCAGCGATTGCTCGCCCAGGTGGGGTGCGAGTTCTGGCCTCTGTTGGCGCGCATGATCGATCAGGCTCTGCAGGTTGGTCAGGGTTTCGTCCAGCTGCATTGCCACCGAGCCGTGGTGTTGCGAGCGGTGGCCGACGATGGCGGCGGTACCTGATTGCAGTAGCGGCAGACCGGTCGTAAGTGGCGGCAGCATCGCACGTGCAAAGCTGGGTGACTGCGGGCCGTATTGGCGCGGATAGGCATAGGCGCTGACCTGACGCGGGTTTTCCAGCGGCGTGCCTGGCTGGCGAGCGGACAGGCAATACACCTGCACCCGACGGCGGCCGTCAAAACAGCCGATGCAGGTGGCGGCGGGCATTGCTGCGTCATTCACCACCTGCAGGCCGCGCACGCGGCCCAGGCAGAAGCGGCGGTAGCGCTCGTTGTCGTCATCGCCTTCGGTGATGGCGTCAAGGTAATTCCAGGTGCGCAGCAACGACGGATAGCCACTGTGCGACAGGAATTCGCTCAGTGCGGCATAGGCCGTGGCCGTCGCGGCCTCGATATCGCCGTCGACTTCGGCGACCTCGATGGACGTGAACAGCAGCTCGGCGTTGCGTGACCATTGCACCGCGCCGCTGTTGCCGTGTTCAGCGGCGCTATCGCCTTGCCAGACCTCGATCCGGTCGTCGCCCTGGATGGCCAATGGCACCCGCAGCCAATGCGGCGCGTCGTGCGGTGCCGACCCGGGGGTGAATCCGAATACCGCCAGGGTGCAGGGGTCGGCCAACGCTGCCGCGGCCTGTTGTGCAGGTAGATAACTGGCGCGAAACGCTGAATGCGGGGTGCCGGGCTGGGCAGCGGTAGCTTGCTGCATGAGGAGGTTGCTGTTGCCCATACCGTGAATCTGCTGCCAATGGCCGGGCGTCATGATAGCTTGCCACGCTTCACGGTCCCAGCAGACGCCGTTTTTGCCGGTGTCGCGGCGTATTCGGGGGAATGCGCCGCTCAGTCAAGCTGGGCTTCACGCTTCATGTAGTTGGATTGCAGTGGTGGCAATGATCGAATTCTCAGTGGCCGGTTGGTCGGCGTGGGCGCCGGACCTGACGACGCCGGAGCAATGGCGGGCCTGGGCTGAGCAGCCTTGGCTGCCGCAGGGCGAGGCTGCGCCAGCGTTGTTGGAGGTGCCGGCGATGCAGCGGCGGCGTATCGAGCGGCTTGGGCGGATGGCGATCCAGGCGGCTTGCTGGTGTGAGCAGGCCGAGGGCGAATCCGACGTTCCGCTGGTGTTTGCCTCCCGCCACGGCGATGTGGCGCGCTCGCTGGCGCTGCTGCAGTCGCTGGTGGGGCAGGAGCCGATGTCGCCGACCGCGTTTGGTCTGTCCGTGCATAACGCGGTTGCAGCGCTGTATTCGATCATGCGTGGCAGCCGCAGCAACTATCTGGCGCTTGCGGCCGGGGCGGCGACGGTGGAGGCAGCCTGCGTGGAGGCGTATGGCCTGCTCGCAGACGGTGCGCCGGAAGTGCGGGTGATTGTC
Source organism: Stenotrophomonas sp. STEN022 (assembly GCF_056760155.1). Lineage (NCBI taxonomy): Bacteria > Pseudomonadati > Pseudomonadota > Gammaproteobacteria > Lysobacterales > Lysobacteraceae > Stenotrophomonas > Stenotrophomonas sp. STEN022. The sequence goes on along the minus strand of NZ_JBRREG010000040.1, from coordinate 32,804 downwards.
TACGAGGCGCCGTTGCCTGCCCTGTATGCGGGTTTTGCGGATGAGCCCGATGCCGGCTTTGCCTGGTGCTGGCGGCTGCGCCGGGCCGATCAGCCCGGCACCCGGCTCAGTCTGGCCTGGCGGGCTGCCGAGGCGTTGCCCGAGAGGCCACTGTTGCCGCGTGGTTTGGCGGCGCTTGGATTCCTGTTGTCGGAAGATGGCGCCATGATCAATACCGTTGATGGGCAAGACTGGATCTGGACGCGGCATGGCTGAGGCTGGGCGCGCTCTGCTCAATCACGCCTGGCGGGTGTTCGCCACCGGGCTCAGTTTTGCTGCCTTCGGCATTGGCGGTTTGCTGCTGGGTGGTCTGGTGATGCCAGCGCTGCTGCTGATCCGCGACGAGCGGCGCCGGCGCCGGATTGCCCGGCGCTTGGTGCAACTCAGCTTTGCCGGGCATATCGGGCTGATGCGTCGGTTCGGCGTGCTGACCTACGAGATCGTTGGCGCTGAGCGCCTGCAACGACGGGGCTTGCTGGTGCTGGCCAACCACCCGACCCTGATCGATGTGGTGTTCCTGGTGTCGCTGCTGCCCAATGCTGATTGCGTGGTCAAACGCGCAGTGGCCATCAACCCGTTCATGCGCGGGCCGGTGCGTGCGGCTGGCTATATATCCAATGATGACGGCGCCGGGCTGGTAGAGGATTGCATTGCTGCGGTGCAGGCCGGCGGCAGTCTGGTGATCTTCCCTGAAGGCACCCGCAGCGTGCCTGGCCAGCCATTGCGGCTGCAGCGCGGGGCGGCAAATATCGCGGTCAGGGGTGGCCTGGACGTCACTCCGGTGCACATCCGCTGCAGCCCGGCAACCCTTGGTAAGGGGCAGAAATGGTATCTTGTGCCGCCGCGGCGTTTCCACGTTCGAATCGAGGTGGGTGAAGATATTCAGATCCACCCGTTCCTGGTCGATACCCCCACGTCAAAGGGGGATGCGTTGGCCGCGCGTCGCTTTACCGACCACCTCACCCATTATTTCGATCTTGCTGGAGATCCGAACCGTGCAGGCACTTGAGCACGAGATCAAGGAATTGATCATTTCATCGCTGTCACTGGAAGACATCGCGCCGGAGGACATCGATTCCGCCGCGCCGCTGTTCGTTGAAGGACTGGGCCTGGACTCCATCGATGCACTGGAGCTCGGTCTGGCACTGCAGAAAAAGTATGGGGTCAGCCTGTCGGCTGACTCGGAAGAGACCCGCCGCCATTTTTCCAGCGTGCGCGCGCTCAGCGAGTTTGTCGCTGCCCGTCAGTCGTAACCGGGCCAGGAATTGCCATGACCAAGAATGAATTGTTCGACCATATCGTTCGCATTCTCAACGACAGTTTTGAGATTGCGCCGGAGCGGATCAAGCCTGAGGCACGCCTGTACGAAGACCTGGACATCGACAGCATCGATGCGGTGGATCTGATCGTGCAGCTCAAGCCGTTGCTGGGCCGCAATCTGCAGCCGGAGGCCTTCAAGACCGTGCGCACCGTGCAGGACGTGGTTGACGTCGTGCATGGCCTGTTGCCCGATCAAGCTGCCGCCTGACCGGACCGGCAGGGGCCTGGCATGACGCGGTTCCGCGCGCTCGCCTTTGGCCTGTTGACGGTTGCCTATCCGTTGCTGGTGTATCTGGCGATGGGGCGCTTCGAGCCCCGCTGGATGGCCTTGCTGTTGTTTGCGCTGGCCTTGCTGCGGGCGTTGACCAGCCGCCAGCCGCTGTGGATGGTGGCCGCTGCAGGTGCCGGTGTGCTGGCGTTGTTGACCACTCTGCTCAACCAGGCGCTGCCATTGAAGCTTTACCCGTTGCTGGTCAACGTGGTGATGTTGCTGGTGTTTGCTACCAGCCTGCGGTTTGGGCCACCGGTGGTGGAGCGCTTGGCAAGGTTGCAGGAGCCGGACCTGCCGCCCTTTGCGGTGGCCTATACCCGCAAGGTGACCCAGGTCTGGTGCGGTTTTTTTGTTCTCAACGGGGGCCTGGCCCTGGCAACCGCGCTTTGGGCGTCGGACCGGACCTGGGCGCTGTACAACGGATTGTTGGCGTACGTGATGATGGCTGTGTTGTTTGCAGGTGAGTGGCTGGTACGGCGGCGAGTGAAGGCCGCACACGCCCATGTCTGAGTGGATCGCTCTGGACCGGTTGCTGCTGCAGCCGCAGCCGGCGCGTTGTGTCGGCGTGTGCGAGGGCGTGGCGGTTTTCCACGCTGCATTCCGTCAGCAGGTAATGGCGTGGCAGCAGGCATTTGCAGCCGCGCCCGGCCGCGATTGGGCGCTGTACTTTGATGAGGCGCTGCCGTTCGCGGCAGCCTTGTTTGGTGCCTGGCATGCCGGCAAGCGCGTGTTTCTGGCCGCCGACAACCTGCCGGCCAGCCTCGCTGAACTGCAGTCGCGGGTAAGTGGCTTTGCCGGTGACGTCGATCCGGCGCATGCGCCGTTGGCCGCAGTGGCTGCGCCTGCCGACCTTGCATTGGAACCCCTGGATGAACGTGCCTGCGAGCTGGTGGTATTCACCTCCGGCAGCACCGGCGAGCCCAGCGCGATCAGCAAGCGGCTGGATCAGCTGGCGCGCGAAGTGGACGCCTTGCAGGCCGCTTTTGGCGCCGAGCTGGAAGGTGCCCAGGTTCACGGCACGGTCTCGCATCAGCATATCTACGGGCTGTTGTTCCGGGTGCTGTGGCCACTGGCTGCAGGACGCGCAATCCAGCCGCGCCGTTTCTTCCATGAAGACCTGATCAAGGTGCTGGGTGCTGCTGACAGCGTGCTGGTGGCAACGCCTGCACACCTGAAGCGACTGCCCGAGCAATTGGATTGGGCCGCGCTGCACGGGCGGCTGCGCGCCGTGTTTTCCTCCGGCGGCCCGTTGCCGGCCGATGCAGCGCCGCAGGTGCGGCAGTTGTTGGGCGTGGCGCCGACCGAGGTCTATGGCAGCAGCGAGACCGGCGGCGTCGCCTGGCGTCGTTGGCACGATGCGGCGCCGACCTGGCAGCCGCTGCCGGGCGTGCAGTGGCGGATCGAGGATGGCTGCCTGATGGTGGCTTCGGCGCATCTGCCGACGACGGATTGGTGGCAGACCCAGGATCGCGTCGAAGCCTTGGCCGAAGGCCGCTTCCGCCTGCTCGGCCGTGCCGACCGCATCGTCAAGATCGAAGAGCGGCGGGTATCGCTGGATGCACTGGAGCGCGCGCTGCGCGCCGATCCGCAGGTCGAGGATGCGCGGGTACTGGTACTGCCGGGTGCACGCGAGCAACTTGCAGCGGTGGTGGTGCCGACGGATGCGGCGCTGGTTGCTGCCGACGATGCCGCCCGTCGTGCATTCCAGCAGCATCTGGCAGCGGTATTGGCGCGCAGCCATGATGCGGTGACACGCCCGCGCCGTTGGCGTTTGCTCAATGCCTTGCCGCTCAATGCACAGGGCAAGGTTACCCATGCTGCCTTGGCCGCACTGTTCCAGCCGCTGATGCCGACGCCGCGTTGGCTTGAGCGCTCACCCAGCACTGCAGTTGCCGAGCTGGCGTTGGACCCCGCATTGCGGGTGTTCGAAGGACACTTTCCGCAGGCGCGGATTCTGCCCGGGGTTGCTCAGTTGGATTGGGCCATCCGCTATGGCCGACAGGTATTCAACATGCCACCGCGCTTCGAGCGTATGGATGCGGTCAAGTTCCAACATGTAGCGCGGCCGGGACAGCTGCTGTCGCTGCAGTTGGACTGGGACGCCGCACGCGGCGTGCTGGCCTTCCGCTACAGCTCCGAGCATGGCGTGCATGCCAGCGGCAAGGTGGTATTTGCCGATGCGTGATGCACTGCAGGCCGAGGACGCCTTCGCGGCGCTGGTGGTGATTCCCGTATACGACCACGAGCAGGCGATAGCCGCGGTAGTCGACGGCGTGCGTGCTGCCGGCCTGCCGTGTCTGCTGGTGGATGATGGTTCGCACCCGGCCTGTGCGCAGGTACTGCGTGGCCTGGCTGAGCAGGCCGACGTGGATCTGCTGCGCCTGGCGCAGAATCAAGGCAAGGGCGGTGCCATGTTGGCCGGCTTTGCCGAGGCGGCGCGGTTGGGCTACAGCCACGTGGTGCAGATCGATGCGGATGGGCAGCACGACACCGGCGACCTGCCGCGCTTCGTGGCCTTGTCGCAGACACAGCCGAAGGCAGTGATCTGCGGCGTACCGGTGTATGACGAGAGCGTGCCCAAGGCGCGCCTGTACGGACGCTACCTCACCCATGTGTGGGTATGGATCAATACCTTGTCGTTGCACCTGCGCGATTCGATGTGCGGCTTCCGGGTTTACCCGTTGCCGCCGGTAGTACGGCTTGCCGCCGAGGAAACCATCGGCAGGCGCATGGACTTTGACAGCGAGATCCTGGTGCGCCTGTTCTGGCGGCAGCTGCCGGTGATCCATCTGCCTACGCGTGTTACCTATCCCAGCGACGGCGTGTCGCACTTCGATGTGTGGCGCGACAACCTGCGCATCAGCCGCATGCATACGCGGCTGTTCTTCGGCATGGTGCGGCGCAGCCCGCGCCTGCTTTGGCGGCGGCTGCAGGGGGCGCAATAATGGCCGCCAACAACGCGCCGCATTGGGCTGATATCGGCGAGTCCACCTCGGTGGCCGGCGTGTTGTTCCTGTGCTGGGTGCATCGTTGGTTCGGGCGCTGGCCGTTCCGTCTCTGCGTCTGGCCGGTGGTGCTGTGTCACTGGCTGGGCAATGGGGTAGGGCGGCGTGCGTCGTTGCAGTATCTGCAGCGGCTGCAGGCGCATACCGGCGCGCTTGGACGGGCACCGCGTCGGCGTGACAGTCTCCGCCATTTTTTCTGCTTCGCCGATACCTTGCTGGACAAGATGCTTGGCCTGGGCGGTCGTTACCCGGCCGAGCGCATCGAGCTGCAGCGCGACCTGATGCTGGACAGGATCGCCCGCCGCGAAGGTGGCCTGCTGCTCACCGCGCATATCGGTTGCCTGGAACTGTGCCAGGTATTGGCCGAGCAGGTGCCCGGCTTCCGCATCACCGTGCTGGTGCATACCGCGCACGCGCAACGCTTCAACCGTTTGCTGCAGCGGCTGGATCCGCTGGCGCAGGTGGAGTTGATGCAGGTGACTTCGATGGGCCCGGACACCGCACTGGAACTGAGCCGCCGTGTCGCCGAGGGCGGCTTTGTCGCCATCGTTGGTGATCGCGTGCCGGTGCAGGGCGGGCGCACGGTGATGGCGGATTTCCTCGGCCACCGCGCGCCGTTCCCGATCGGTGCCTATGCACTGGCCGCCGCGCTGGGCTGCCCTGTATACACCATGGCCTGCCTGCACCAGGGGCAGGGCTACCGCGTGGTGTTTGAACATTTCAGTGATCGCATCGTGTTGCCGCGTGGCTCGCGTGATGCGGCGCTGGCCGGCCAGGCGCAGGCATTTGCCTGTTGGCTGGAGCGGCAACTCATCCAGTCGCCGATGGACTGGTTCAACTTCTTCCCCTTCTGGGACCAAGCCCCCCATGCAGAATAAGCAAGCTCCCGCGTGCCGCTTCGGCGACGCACCGTTGACCATCGAAGACGTGGTCGCGCTGGCGCAGCGCAAGCGCGCCGCGCTGCTCAGTGACGAGGCCGGTTTCCGTGGTCGCATCCAGCAGGGGGCGGACTTTCTTGATCGCCTGCTGCGCGAGGACGGCGTCGTCTACGGCGTGACCACCGGTTACGGCGATTCCTGCACGGTCAATATTCCGCCGGCACTGGTCGCCGAATTGCCGCACCATCTGTACACCTATCACGGCTGTGGCCTGGGCCGTTATCTGGACCCGGTTGAGACGCGCGCGGTGTTGGCTGCGCGGCTTGCCTCGCTGGTACGTGGCATGTCCGGCGTCAGCCTGCCGCTGCTGGAAGGGCTGACCAGCCTGCTGCAGCACGACGTGCTGCCGATGATTCCGGCCGAGGGCTCGGTCGGCGCAAGTGGTGACCTGACCCCGCTGTCGTATGTGGCGGCGGTGCTGTGCGGTGAGCGCGAGGTGTTCTACCAGGGACGCGTGCAGAGCGCGGCGGACGCCTTGGCGGATATCGGCATGACGCCTTTGCGGCTGCGCCCCAAGGAAGGTCTGGCGATCATGAACGGCACTGCGGTGATGACCGGTCTGGCCTGCCTGGCCTGGCAGCGTGCCGACTACCTGTCGCGCCTGGCCACGCGGCTGACCGCGTTCAATGTGTTGGCCAGTGACGGCAACGCGCATCACTTCGATGAAACCCTGTTTGCCGCCAAGCCGCATCCGGGGCAGATGCGCATCGCCGCGCGCCTGCGCGAGGACCTGCACAGCGAACGCCCGCCGCGCAATGCCGAGCGCCTGCAGGATCGCTACTCGCTGCGTTGCGCACCGCACGTGATCGGCGTGCTGGAAGACACGCTGCCATTCCTGCGCCAGCTGATCGAAACCGAGCTGAACAGCGCCAATGACAATCCGCTGATCGACGCCGAAGGCGAACGCATCCTGCACGGTGGCCACTTCTACGGCGGCCACATCGCGCTGGCGATGGACACGCTGAAGAACACCGTCGCCAATCTCGCCGACCTGCTCGACCGGCAGCTCGCGCTGCTGGTGGATGCACGCTACAACCACGGCCTGCCGGCCAATCTGTCGGCCGCCACCGGCCCGCGTGCGGCCATCAACCACGGCCTGAAGGCGCTGCAGATCAGCGTCTCGGCCTGGACCGCCGAAGCGCTCAAGCAGACCATGCCGGCCTCGGTGTTCTCGCGTTCCACCGAATGCCATAACCAGGACAAGGTCAGCATGGGCACCATCGCCGCGCGCGACTGCCTGCGCGTGATCGAGCTGGCTGAACAGGTGGTGGCGGCGATGCTGATCGCAGCTCGCCAGGGCCTGGCCCTGCGTGAAAGGGTTGGCATGAACGCGCAGCTGCATGGCAGTCTGGCCGATATGTACGGCGACCTCGGGCAACGCATCGCCCTGGTCGAAGAAGACCGCGCGCTGGATGGCGAACTGCGGAAACTGCTGGAGGAGATCCGCGCGCAGCGTTGGGAGTTGTATGTCGACCGTTGAGCTTGTAGCCGAGATCGAGCTGTCACCGGCCTTCCATGATTGCGATCCAATGCATGTGGTCTGGCACGGCAATTACTTCAAGTATTTCGAGATCGCGCGCTGTGCGTTGTTGCAGCGCTACGACTACGACTACCCGCAGATGCTGGAATCGGGCTATCTATGGCCGGTGGTGGATGCGCGGGTCAAATACATCCGTCCGCTGCTGTACCAGCAGGCCTTGCGGGTGCGTGCGCAGATCAGCGAGTGGGAGAACCGCTTGAAGATCGACTATCAGATCCATGATGCCGCTGATGGGCAGCTGCTGACCCGCGCCCACACCATCCAGGTGGCAGTGGACGCCGCCAGCAAGGAAATGCTGTACCAAAGCCCGCCGGTATTGTGGGAGCGACTGGGAGTGCCGGCACCATGATCAGGCGTCTGTTTGCATATCCGCGTGTTGCCTTGTGCGCACTGCTGCTGGTGCTGGCGCCGATCAGCCATGCCGCCGATGCGGCGGTGGACGCGATCACCCAGTCGGTGGCGCGTCCGGATGTGCTGCGTGGCCAGTTCACCCAGGACAAGCAGGTCAGCGGCTTCAAGAATCCGCTGCGCTCGCAGGGGCAGTTCGTGGTGGCGCGGCAGCACGGCGTGATCTGGACCACGCAGCGCCCGTTCCCGTCGGAAGTCGTGGTTACTGCAGATCGCATCCTCAGCCGTCAGCGTGATGGGACCAACCGGGTGGAACTGGATGCGCGTCAGCAGCCGGCAATGCGCTCGGTCAACGCGATCATGTTCGCGCTGATGAGTGGCGATGTGCAGGCCTTGTCCAGCCAGTTCAACATCAAGGCGCAGCGCGAAGGCCAGGGCTGGCGGCTGCAGTTGACGCCGAAGTCGTCGATGTTGGCCAAGGCCTTCCAGTCGTTGTCGTTGCGGGGTGACCGTTATGTGCGCCAGGTGGAGATCATCGAGGCCAACCAGGACCGCACCCTGATCCAGTTCAGCGCTTTGACCGAGGCGCCGGCCACGCTCAGTGCCGACGAGGCACGCCGTTTTGACTGAACCGCACGTGGCAGCATCCGGGCGCCTGCGGCGTTGGTGGCATTGGTTGGGCCTGGCCTGGCTGCTGTTGCTGATTGGCCTGGGCGTGCAGCAATGGCAGCTGTGGAGCTCGCAGTCGCGCATTGACACCGACATCCTGGCCTTGCTGCCGCAGGATGCGCACGACCGCCTGTTGTCCGACGTCACCCGCCGCATCGCCGATGGCAGTGCGCGGCAGGTGGTGGTGTTGCTGGGTAGCGCGGACAGTGAAGCGACCAAGCGCGCACAGGACGCATTCGCCGGCAGTATGGCCAATGACGCCGACAGTGGCCTGCTGCAGCCCAGCGGCTCGATTGAGGGTTGGTTCGAGCAGGCGCGCGACTTCTACGCACCTTGGCGCGACCGCCTGCTCACCGCCGAGCAACGCCAGCAATTGCAGCAGGCCGATCCGGCGTTGCTGGGCGAGCAGGCATTGGCCAGCCTGTACGGGCCGATGGGCGCGCCGCGCCTGACCGAGTGGCGGCAGGACCCGCTGTCGCTGTGGCCGCAGTGGTGGCAGCAGCAGGCGCGTGGCTCCGGCCTGCAGCTGGGCGAGGACGGCCTGCTCGAAGCCGAAGGCCGGCATTGGGCCGTGCTGCAGTTTGAAACCCGTGATTCGGCCTTCCAGCTCGACGGCGAGCGCCATCTTGATGCACTGCTGAAGCGCGCCGGCAACGCCGCACGCGGCGCGGCACCGGACCTGGAAATCCTGCATGCCGGCGTGCCCTTGCATGCCGAAGCCGCGGCATCACAGGCCAACCGCGAGATCAACACCATTGGCTGGGGATCGCTGGCCGCGGTGTTGCTGCTGGTGTGGCTGGCGTTCCGCTCGTTGCGGCCGATCCTGCTGGTCGCTGCTTCCCTGCTGATCGGCTGCGGCGTGGCCTTGGCGGTCACCGTGCTGGTGTTCGGCAAGGTGCATGTACTGACGCTGGTGTTCGGTGCATCGCTGGTGGGCGTGGCCGAGGACTACGGCATCCACTGGTTTGCCTCGCGCCAGGCCGAACCGGCCGAACGGCGTTGGAAGCTGCTGCGGCATCTGCTGCCCGGCTTGTGTCTGGCCTTGCTGACCAGCGCGCTGGCCTATGTGGCATTGGGGCTGGCGCCGTTCCCCGGCCTGCGGCAGATGGCGGTGTTCTCGGTGGTGGGGCTGGCAGCAGCGTTTGCCACGGTGATCTTCTGGTTCCCGTACCTGGACGGTGGCCAGATCGCGCCCACCCGTTTCTCGCAGTGGCTGGGCAACACGTTGGAGCGCTGGCCGCGCCTGCACAGCGGCCGGCAGATGCTGCTGGTGACGATTGCGGTGCTGCTGTTGTCGGGCATCGGCATCGCACGCCTGCAGACCGACGATGACCTGCGCAGCCTGCAGTCGTCGCCGCCACAGCTGATGGCCGAGCAGATCCGCCTCAGTCAGCTGCTGGGCATGCCCAGCCCGGCCCAGTTCTATCTGGTGCAGGGTGCCGACGCGGCGCAGCTGCTGCAGCGCGAGGAAGCGCTGACCGCAAAGCTGCGCGCATTGGCTGATGCCGGGAAAATCGGCGGCTACCGTGCGATCAGCGATTGGCTGCCGTCGCCGGCACGCCAGCAGACGGATGCGGCGCTGACCGGTGCTGCCGAACCGCAGGTGCTGGCGATGGTCTCGGAGGCGGTTGGCGAGCCTTTGGCGCGGCCTGCATTCTCGTCGGCACCATTGACCGCCGAAGCCTTCCTGGCCTCGCCGGCATCGCAGCCGTTCCGTCACCTGTGGGTTGGCCAGTTGGGTGAACAGGTGGCCAGCGTGGTGATGGTGGATGACCTGTCGCGTGCCGATGCGCTGACCACCCTGGGCGATGCCGCCAAGGGTCTGGAGGGCGTGCGCTGGGTCGATCGCACAGCAGACTTCTCACGCCTGCTTGGCCACTACCGCAAGCTGATGGGCGGCATGTTGCTGGTCGGTATCGCGCTGGTGTTCGGCGCGTTGCTGCTGCGCTACAAGCGCAACGCGTGGCGAGTATTCGCGCCGACCTTGTTGGCGGGCGTGTTGACCCTGGGCCTGCTGGGTCTGTTCGGGCAGCCGCTGCAGCTGTTCAACATGCTGGCACTGATGTTGCTGCTGGGCATGGGCATCGACTACGGCATTTTCCTGGTCGAGCACCGCGGCGATGCCAGTGCGTGGTTGGCGGTGTGCGTGGGCGCGGCCAGTACCTGGCTGTCATTCGGCCTGCTGGGCTTGTCGGCGACGCCGGCGTTGCGCGCATTCGGTTTGACCCTGTTGTTCGGCATCGGCCTGGTCTGGCTGATCTCGCCGTTGTTCCGGCCGCCGCCGCATGCAGTGGCGGAAGATTGATCTTCAACGTGTAACTGGACTCTCAAGGACGCATCGATGGCACCCAACGTGGAACGTACTGAAATCCTGATCATCGGCGCTGGCCCGGCCGGTTCGGTCGCTGCGGCGATGCTGCGCAAGCAGGGCCGCCAGGTGTTGATGATCGAGCGCCAGCAGTTCCCGCGCTTCTCCATCGGCGAGAGCCTGCTGCCGCAGAGCATGGAATACATCGAGGCGGCAGGACTGCTGCAGGATGTGGTGGAAGCTGGCTTCCAGTACAAGAACGGCGCGGCCTTCGTGCATGGCGAAGCGCGTACCGCGTTCGATTTCCGCAACAAGTTCTCGCCGGGCTGGGGTACTACCTACCAGGTCCAGCGCGCCGATTTCGACAATGTGCTGGCGCGTGGCGCCGAGCGCATGGGCACCACTCTCCGGTTCGGCGATGAAGTGCTGGCAGTGGAGCCGGGCGAGCAGCCGGCGGTGACCGTGCGCCGCCCGGATGGCAGCGAGTACCGCATCGAGGCCGACTTCATTCTGGATGCCTCGGGTTTTGCACGCTTGCTACCGCGCCTGCTGCAGCTGGAGTCGCCGTCCAACTTCCCGGTACGCGGTGCGATCTTCTGCCACGTGCGCGATCACATCCCGGTGGATGCGGACTTTGACCGCAACAAGATCCTGATCACGACCCATCCCGAGCATATCGACGTCTGGTATTGGACGATTCCGTTCTCCAATGGCTGCTGCTCGCTGGGCGTGGTGGCCGAGCCCTCGTTCTTCGAGCGCTACCAAGGCGAAGACCTGCAGAAGCTGCAGGCCATCGTCAGCGAAGACCCCAACCTGAGTCGCCTGCTGGCCAATGCCGAGTGGGCAGTGCTGCCGGTACGTCGAATCACCGGTTATTCGGCCAATGTCAGCTCGCTGCATGGCCCGGGCTATGCCTTGCTGGGCAATGCCGGCGAATTCCTCGATCCGGTGTTTTCCTCCGGCGTCACCATCGCCTTCAAGTCGGCGCAGCTGGCCAGTGAATGTCTTGCGCGTCGCTACGCCGGTGAAGCCGTGGACTGGGAAGCCGAGTTCTCGGTGCCACTGCGTGCCGGCGTCAAGACCTTCCGCCGCTTCGTCGAGGCGTGGTACCAGGGCGGCTTCCAGAAGATCATCTACCACCCCGATCAGCAGCCGGAGATCCGCGGCATGATCTGCTCGATCCTGGCCGGCTATGCCTGGGATACCAAGAATCCCTACGTGGCCGATGAGAGTGGGCGACGCATGCGCGTGCTGGAGGAACTGTGCGGCGCCTGATCACCAGTCTTGTCATCTGCTTGTTGCTGGCAGCGTGCGCGGGCCGCATGCCCAAGCCGCTGGTTGAGCTGCCGACGCTGCGCTTGTCGCCAGCCAGCCTGCCGGCGCCGTTGGCGATGCAGCAGCAGCTGCAGTTCCGCTTCGGCAGCCACGAGCGTGAGCTCGATGCGCTGTTGGAGGCTGATGCACAGCAGCTGCAGCTTGCCGTGCAGGCGATGGGCCGCACCGGTGTGCGGCTGCGCTGGGATGGCGAACATCTGCAGCAGGAGCGCGCGCCATGGCTACCGCCGCAGGTGCGTGCCGAGCGCGTGCTGGATGACCTGCAGTTCGCGCTGTGGCCTACCGCGGCGATTGCCGCGGCATTGCCCAGTGGCTGGTCGGTGCTCGACGACGGTGTGCGCAGACAACTGCGCCAGGGCGACACGACCTGGCTGGAGTTGCAGCGCGGTGCCGATGGCACGCTGCTGCTGGACAATCGTGCCGAAGGCTATTCGTTGCAGATCCAATCGGTAGACATGCAGGTGCAGCAACCATGAGTGCGGTGTATTTGAACGAGCTGGGTGTGATCTGCGCATTGGGCGCGGATCGGGCACAGATCGCGCAGGCCTTGTTCCAGCCGCAGCTGGCTGGCTCGGCGCTGAGCGACACGGTGATTCCCGGGCGTTCGCTGGTGGTGGGCGCGGTGCAGTCGGTGCTGCCGTCGTTGCAGGATCTGCCGGTGGCGCTGCATGGGCGCAACAATGCGCTGTTGTTGGCTGCCCTGCAGCAGATCGAGCCAGCCGCGCGCGCGGCGATTGCCCGTTACGGCAGCGAGCGCGTGGCGGTGGTGATGGGTACCAGCACCTCGGGCATCGGTGAATCCGAAGAGGCGCTGGCCAGCTACAACGCCAGCGGTGAGTGGCCGCCGCAGTTTGATTACGCGCAGCAGGAGATGGGCACGGCGGCGCGCTTCGTGCGCAGCTACCTGGGCATCAATGGCCCGGCATGGGTGCTGTCCACGGCCTGCTCGTCCAGTGCCAAGGCCTTGATGTCGGCAGCGCGGTTGCTGGGTAGTGGGGTGGTGGATGCAGTGATTGCCGGCGGCGCGGATTCGCTGTGCCGGTTCACCGTTGCCGGCTTCAGTGCGTTGGAGTCGGTGTCGGCGGCGCGCTGCAATCCGCTCTCGCGCAATCGCTGCGGCATCAATATCGGTGAAGGTGCGGGGGTGTTCCTGATGACCCGCGAGCCGGGACCGGTGCAGCTGTCGGGTTGGGGGGAAACCTCCGACGCGCACCACATGTCGGCACCGGAACCGAGTGGGCAGGGCGCGGCCCTGGCGATGCGTCAGGCCTTGCAGCGTGCGGGCTGGGAGCCGGGGTCGGTCGACTACATCAACCTGCATGGCACCGCGACCCAGCACAACGATGCGATGGAGAGCGTGGCCGTGGCTGATACCTTCGGCATCGGTGTGCCATGCAGTTCCACCAAGCCGCTCACCGGGCACACGCTGGGTGCGTCAGGCGTGATTGAAGCCGCATTGTGCTGGATCACCCTGGCCGAGAACCCCGGGCAGCAGCTGCCGCCACATTGGTGGGATGGTGAGGCCGATGGTGCACTGCCGGCGCTGGCCGTGGTGACGCCGGGGACGCGCGCCGCAACACCACCGCAGCGGGTGCTGAGCAGCTCGTTCGCGTTTGGCGGCAGCAATGCGGTGTTGGCCATGGAGAAAGTCGCACATGGCTGAGTGCTACGCCATCGAGGAAGTCGTGCCGCACCGCGACGGCATGTGTTTGTTGGACCGTGTGCTGCGCTGGGACGACGAGACCATCCAGGCCGAGCTGGTGGTGCCCTACGAAGGCCTGTTCGTCGAAGACGGCGGGGTGCCGGCATGGCTAGGCATCGAGTACATGGCGCAGGCCATCGCGGCCTGGGCGGGCTGCCGCGCGCGTCGCGCCGGGCGCGAGCCGAACATCGGCTTCCTGTTGGGCAGCCGGCGATACACCAGCACGCGCGATGTCTTCCCCAGCGGCACCCGCCTGCGCATTGATGCGCGCTGCGAGCTGCTGGCGGACAATGGGCTGGGGATGTTTGCCTGCAGCTTGCAGGCAGGCGATGAACAATGGGCCGTGGCCAATGTGTCGGTGTTCGAGCCGGCCGATGCGATGGCGTATCTGGAGAGTGGAGAGGCATGACAGAGAATCTGAGCGTACTGGTCACCGGGGCCAGTCGTGGTATCGGGCGGGCAATCGCGCTGCGTATCGCGCGTGATGGTTTTGCCGTGGTGGTGCATTGCCGCAGCCGTGTCGAGGAGGCGCAGGCGGTGGTCGCGCAGATCCAGGCGGCAGGTGGGCAGGCGCGCGTGCTGGCGTTCGATGTTGCCGATCGCGCTGCGGCGCGTGCGGTACTGGAAGCCGATGTACAGCAAAACGGCGCCTACTACGGCGTGGTCTGCAATGCCGGTATTGCCCGCGATGGCGCCTTCCCGGCGTTGAGTGAGGACGACTGGGACCAGGTCATACACACCAATCTGGATGGCTTCTACAACGTGTTGCATCCGCTGATCATGCCGATGGTGCGGCGGCGCAAGCCGGGCCGTATCGTCACCTTGTCGTCCGTGTCAGGTGTGGCTGGCAATCGCGGTCAGGTCAATTACAGCGCATCCAAGGCCGGCATCATCGGTGCAACCAAGGCATTGGCACTGGAACTGGCCAGCCGTGGCATCACCGTCAACTGCGTCGCACCGGGGCTGATTGAAACCGAGATGCTCAACGAAGAAGTGGTCGAACACGCATTGAAGTTGATTCCTGCCGGACGGGTCGGCAAGCCGGACGAAGTGGCCGCCACGGTCGCGTTCTTATTGTCCGAGCCGGCCGCGTACATCACCCGGCAGGTGATTTCGGTCAACGGAGGAATGGTCTGATGGCGTACCAGGATCGTCGTGTCGTGGTTACCGGTGCGGCCGCACTGAGCCCGTTGGGCCACGACTGGCCCAGCATCCGCGCCCATCTCGGCTCGTACCGCAATGCGGTGCAACAGATGCCGCAGTGGGATATCTATGCCGGCCTCAACACCAAGCTGGCCGCACCGGCGCAGCCGTTCGAACTGCCATCCAATTACAACCGCAAGACCACCCGTTCGATGGGGCGGGTTGCGGTGATGGCGGTGCGCGCCACGGAGATGGCGCTGGAGCAGGCCGGCCTGCTTGGCCACCCGGTGCTGCGCAGCGGGATGGCCGGCGTCGCCTACGGTTCCTCGTCCGGTTGCCACGATGCGACCGGTGAGTTCGGGCGCATGCTGCATGAGCTGACCACCGAAGGCATCAGTGCGACAACCTACCTGAAGATGATGAGCCACACCGCGCCGGTCAATATCGGCGTGTTCTTCGGGTTGTGCGGCCGCGTCTACACCACCTCCAGCGCCTGCACCTCGGGCAGCCAGGGCGTCGGTTCGGCCTATGAGGCAATCCGCTCGGGCAAGCAGACAGTGATGCTGGGCGGTGGCTCCGAGCAGTTGGATGCGACTGCGGCGGCGGTGTTCGATACCTTGTTCGCGACCAGCGTGCGCAACGATGCGCCGAAGACCACACCCAGTCCGTTCGACGCGCACCGCGATGGTCTGGTGCTGGGCGAGGGTGCCTGCACCCTGGTGCTGGAAGAACTGGAACACGCACAGGCACGCGGTGCCAATATCCTGGCCGAGGTGGTGGGCTACGGCACCAACAGCGACGGTCAGCACGTCACCCAGCCCAGCGCGGACACAATGGCCCAGGCAATGCGCCTGGCGTTGCAGGATGCCGGCCTGGATGCGGCGCAGATCGGCTACCTCAATGCCCACGGCACCGCCACCGATCACGGTGATATCGCCGAAACCCAGGCCACCGAACAGGTGTTCGGCAACACGCTGCCGATCAGCTCGCTGAAGAGCTATGTCGGCCACATGCTCGGCGCCTGCGGCGCGTTCGAGGCCTGGCTGACCATGGAAATGATGCGCGAAGGCTGGTTCGCGCCGACCTTGAACCTGAGCCAGATCGACCCACGCTGCGGCGAGCTGGACTACATCGCCGGTGAAGGACGCCTGCTGCAGACCGAATATGCAATGAGCAACAACTTCGCATTTGGCGGCATCAACACCTCGTTGATTTTCCGCCGCTGGCAGGCCTGACCCGGTTATCACCACACTCAAAGGAAAGAGATATGCGTCGTTTCAGCCTCATCGCCACTGCCACGTTGCTGGCGTTCTCCAGCAGTGTTTTTGCACGCGACACCCGCCTGGAACAGTCGCTGGCAGATCTGCTCAGCTCGCAGCAGGCGCGCGATGCCGGCATCGATGGCAGCGTGCGCTTCTACCTGGCGGGCCAGCCGGTGACGGTGCTGGAGCGGCTGGGCCAGGATGTGAGCAACCGCAAGACCAACGCCGCCAACAAGAGCGACGAGGAAGCCTGCCGCTGGGTCGCGTTGTCGACGCTGCTGGCATTGCAGGACGGCGCGAAGGCGCGCGGTGCCAATGCCGTGGTCGATATCGTCAGCTTCTACAAGAGCAACGAGTTCCGCAGCGCCACCAACTATGAGTGCTATGCCGGCGCCATCCTGGCGGGTGTTGCGTTGAAGGGTACCTACGCCAAGGTGCCCTGAGGGTTTTCAGGGCGGTGGCGGTTGATCGCCACCGCCAGCTGGGCCGGGTTGCCAATCCTCGGCATGATCGTTGGCCCAGCGTTTCCAGGCCTTGGGTCATAGCTGTGCAAATCCACAGCAGCGGCCGGCTGCATGAACACGCCGCCGTCATCGTGCAGATTTCGCCTTTGACTGGCCACGCCTGTCGCGCGTTCGCGGAAGGCTTTGCCGGTGATGCGCCTGCGCCCGGCGCTTCGATCCCGCATTCAGCACGGCACTGCGGCGCCGGCAATCTGTCGCCAGCGAATCCAGCAATCTGCAGATCCAGGGCGCTCTCAACAAAATCTTGATGTGAATGAACGTATAAAAGGCCGAGAACGGCCGTGATCGTTGGCTGCGCGCCTTTCAACAGCGCCAGATTTCCGACACAATCTCTGACTCTCAATGCAGGGCAAAGCCCGCTGGCATGCAAGCTTACGTCTATAAAAGCCAACGCAAGCAGGACACCTACGTGTACCTCGCCAAGCGTGATAATTTCGAAGTGATCCCGGCTGTGCTGGGCAACACCTTGGCCCCTTATACCTTCGTGCTGGAGGTGGCGCTGACCCCTGAACGCCGCCTGGCCCAGGCTGACGTCGCGCTGGTGCGCGCCAACCTGGCCGAGCGCGGTTTCCATCTGCAGGCACCGCCGTTGCCCTTGGCACCGGTGAAGATCGCCCGCATCGACGGTCGCGATGACTGAAGCATTGCGTAGCCGCGTAGTTGCCGCCGCGCTGGGCCTGGGGGTGTTGCTGACCCTGGCCACGGCGTTCGGTGGCGTGGCTGCGGCTGTGTGTGGCGTGCTGGCGCAGCCCGCCTTCGCCTTGGCAGTGTCATGGTGGCGGCGTACCCGCAGCGTGGCCCCGTCGCTGGCCGTATTCAAACGCGAGCTACCCGGCCTGTTGGGGCTTTGGGCCGGCGGTGCGGCGGTGGTTGCGGTATTGGTGTCCTGGCCGCTGGCGGCGCTGCATGACAGCGGCAGCCTGGCGGCGGTGTTGGCATTGAGCATCGCGGTCAGCGTGGCGTTGTTGGCGTTGTGGCGCACCTGGCCGCTGTGGCAGGCGATGGAGCGCGAGGACAGCTCGTTGCGCGCGCAATGGCAGGCCTTGAGTGGCCGCAGCCTGGATTCCTGGCATGGCTTGGGTGCCGCAGCCGTGCTGTTGCTGTTGTGCGCGGCCATCGTCGCCGCAGCCTGGCCGGGCCTGGTTGGCAGCGGCCTGCGTTGGCCGTTGGCCATCGCCACCGCGATTGCTGCTCCCTTGCTGCATCACCTGCTGCAGTCGATGCGCAGCGCACCGGTTGCCGGCGCTGGCAAGGCTGGCGACGTGCAACAGCCCGCCTTCGACCCGTTTGCCGAGGCGCTGGCCGAGCCGGCACCGCTGGAGCCCATCGCCCAGCACGAGCTGGTACCGCAGCTGTATGACGCTGCCCGCGGCGGCCGCATCGATCGCGCCCTGCAGCTGTTGGATGCCGGTGCCGATCCACATGCGCCGGCCCCGGCCGAGTCGCGTGACCAGCGCAGCCTGGCGGTGTTGGCAGCAGTGCTGCCGGATCTGCGCCTGCTGCGTGCGCTGATCAGCCGGGGCGTCGACGTCAACCAGGCGCATAAAGGCATGACCCCGTTGCTGGCGGCTACCCGCGACAGCTGGCACGGTCGCCCGGAAGCGGTGATGACCCTGCTAGCCAACGGTGCCGATCCGCGTACGCCCGATGCCGATGGCAATACGCCGCTGCACCATGCCGCGCGCAGTTCCGATCCGGGCGTCGCGGCGCTGCTGCGCGATGCAGCTGCCGAGATCGATGCCCTCAACAATGATGGTCACAG
The DNA here is from genome assembly GCF_056760155.1 of Stenotrophomonas sp. STEN022. NCBI lineage: Bacteria > Pseudomonadati > Pseudomonadota > Gammaproteobacteria > Lysobacterales > Lysobacteraceae > Stenotrophomonas > Stenotrophomonas sp. STEN022. The sequence continues at coordinate 14,638 of NZ_JBRREG010000040.1, read as the reverse complement.
CCCGCTGGCGGTGGCCTGCCAGGCCGGCAACTGGCGGCTGGGCAAGTTCCTGCTGGAGCGCGGCGCCAAGGTCGAACCGACCGATGGTGTACCGGTGCTGGTGCAGGCGGCAGCTACCGATGACGATGACCCGGCCGGCGTGCAGCTGCTGCTCAAGCACAAGGCGCGGCTGGATGCGCGCGACCGTCAGCGCCGCAGCGCCCTGCACGAAGCCGCATTGGCCGGCCACGTGGATATCGTTGAAACCCTGCTCAATGCTGGTGCCAACGTGGAGCCGCGTGATGCCGCCGGGCGCACGCCGTGGCTGGACGCCGCCTCGCAGGGCAACGCCGCGGTGTTGGAGCGCCTGTTGGCGCACAAGCCTGACGTGCATGCCGTCGATGGCGAAGGCAGCAATGCCTTGCTGCTGGCCAGCCGCGCCGAACACGTATCGGCGGCGCTGATCCGCCGCCTGCTGGACCTGGGCATTGCCGCCGATGTGGTCGGCAGCGATGGCCGTCGTGCCATCGAGCACGCCGCCGCCGCAGGCCGCTGGAGCATCGTCTCGCTGCTCGACCCGAGCTATCCGCTGCCGGCCGCTGTCAGTGATGCAGCCGCCAGCAATGCCGAGGGCGCTGATGGCGACGCAGTGCCGGTACTTAACGACCGCGCGCCACTGGCCTTGCTGCGCGAGGCGCTGGTATTCGGCAACGTCGATGGCATGGCGCCCTTGGCCAAGCTGTGTGCGGCCGATGAGCTGGGTGGCCTGCTGCACGATCCGGAACTGGCGTTGCAGCCGCGCGTGGTCGATTGGCTGCTGGCGCACGATGCCGCGCCGGAAATGCTCGACGCCTGTGGCGATACACCGATGTTCGCGCTGCTGTCGCGCGGCGTCGATGCGATCCCGACCCTGCAGGTATTGCTGCAGCGTGGTGTGTCGCCGGCCGGTCGCGGTGGCTTGACCCGCTTCCTCGCCGCCTGCGCCCAGCACGACCACGGCGCACGCAGCACCGAACAGTTCGCGTTGGAGCTGCTGGAGTGTGGTGCTGATCCGTTTGCCGCTTCGCCGGCCGGTGATCCGGCGCTGTCGCTGGCAGTACGCCTGGGCTGGCTGAAGTTGCAGCAACACCTGCTGCTCAATGGTGTCGACCGCGAGGCGCGCGACAGCCATGGCATGACCGCATTGCATCTGGCCACTGCCCTGGCACGCGAGTCCGCGCTCAAGCAGCTGGTGCTGCAGGGCGCATCGCCGGATGCACGCGCCGCTGACGGACAGACGCCGTTGGGCGTTGCGCTGTCCAGCGGTCGCCGCGACCTGGCTGATCTGCTGGACTGGCGCGGCTGGCAGCTGCCGCTGCGCGCGCTGCGGGATGCCGACGTCGCCTCGGCGGCGATGGCCGGCGATGCCGACGCGGTACGGCGCCTGCTCAATCTTGGTTTTGCCGTCGATGCTGTCGATGCGCAGGGCTGCACCGGCCTGCTGCGTGCGGCCGGCGGCGGCCATGCGGCAGTGGTGGACCTGCTGCTGTCGCGCAGCGCCGACCCGCAGCACGCCGCTGCCAGTGGCGCCACGCCGTTGTCAGCAGCGGTGAGCATGCGCCAGACCACGATCGTGGCCGCTCTGCTGAATGCTGGCGCCAAGCTTGAACATCGTCTGCCTGGCGGCGTCACCGTATTGATGCTGGCTGCTGCCTTGGGCCTGCCGGATATCGTCGCGCGCCTGCTCACCGCCGGCGCCGACGTGCATGCCGGCGATGACCAGCAGTTGGCACCGCTGCATTGCGCCGCGCTGTACGGTTTCACCTCGCGTGATCGCACGCGCCTGCTGGCCTTGCTGGACACCTTGCTGCTGGCCGGTGCCGAACCGGACCAGGCCTCGGCGGGCACGGTAACGCCGCTGCTGCTGCTGCTCGGCGCGCGCGCCGAACCGGGCACCGCCTGCGACGAGAGCGTGGTGCTGGCCGCGGTGGATCGCATGCTCGACGAGGACGTCTCGCTGGATGTACGCGACCCGCGCGGTTTTGGCCCGTTGCACCTGGCTGCGCTGCACGGCCTGCCGCAACTGGTGCTGCGCCTGCTGCGCGCCGGTGCCGATCCGGAGATGCGTGACGCGATCAACCGTACCCCGCGCGACATCGCCATCATGCGTGGCTTCATCGACGTCGCCGGCGAGTTCGAGCCGGCGGTACCTGGGGTATCTTCGATGGCCCGCTTCCTGCGCGATCACAGCTGATTGCTGCAGCACTCATGACAAGGGCGCCGAAGGGCGCCCTTGTTGCATCAAAACCGGCAGGAAGACTTACCTGCCCGCGCCCGGCGGTACCCAGATCGCCACGCCGGCGGCGCGCTTCTGCTGGGTGGGGATGCCGACGCTGAGGCCGCCAGCGGTGTGGCGGCCATAGCTGCCCGCGCCTACCGACATGCCGACCGGCGAGCCGCCGGAGCCCACGCCCATCAGGATCACGCCGTTGGCACCGAGTGCAGCGGCCTCGCGCTTGAGCCGGGCAATGGCGGCATCGGTCTGGCCCTGGGTGCCGAAGCCGACCGCGCTGGAGCTTTCGAGCTGGGCGATCTCAACCGAGCCGGCCGGCGGTGTGGAATAGATCTGCACGCTGGCAGGGTCCACCGGTGCGCGGGCCTGGCCCAGCATGACCTTGGAGGTACTGGCGCAGCCGCCTACGGCCAAGGCAACGCCAAGCGAAAGTGCGATAGCGAGCGGAAGTTTCATGGTTTCACTCCCCGGTGATCGGTAATTGCGGATGATCCATGGCGCCGGCTGAATCTGTCGAGAACTTCCGGCCAGGGTGAGGGCCTTTTGCTCTGCATGTGTTCCCGGCTATCTTGCAGGCTGTGCCTGGTGGAGGAAAGTACATGGGGCTGATCAGCCTGATCTGGGGCATTGTTGCCTTGCTATGGATGATTTTGGCGTTTATTCCGCTGCTGGGCTGGGGTAATTGGTTCCTGATCCCGTTTGCGGCCGTGGGCGCGATCATCGCCGCCATCGGTCTGCTGTTCACCCATGCCAGCAAGCGCGGCCGGGCCAAGACCGGCCTGCTGCTCAATGCCATCGTCATTGTGGTCGGGGTGATCCGGCTGAGCTTGGGCGGCGGTATCGTCTGAACCTGGGACGGTCCGGGTCGGCGGGGTACAGCCGGGGGGCGTAAAATGCGGGGGGCTGGCCGGAAGCTTTCCGGCGCCGTTGGCCCGTTGTGGGCACTGCAACGCTTCCCGATGATCATCCGCCCCCGTCCCACTGGCTGGCAGCTGCTGTACATCCTGCGCGGCTCCATCGTGCCGGCCATCGCCCCCAAGGTGCTGGCGATAGGCGTCTTGGCTGTGCTGGTGGCGGCGTTCAGCCGGAGCTGGCACCCGCTGGGTGGCAGCGGTTTGTCGGTGGTGCCGTTCACCTTGCTGGGTTTGGTGCTGTCGATCTTCCTGAGCTTCCGCAACAACGCCTGCCACGACCGCTGGTGGGAAGGGCGCAAGCTGTGGGGGCAACTGGTCATCGAATCGCGCAGCTTCGCCCGTGAGGCGGCTGCCTTGCTGGCCGCCGAGCCGCAGCTGCGCGAGCGCGGCACCCGCCTGGTGATCGGTTTTGCCCATGCGCTAGCGGCACGCCTGCGCGGCCGCGACCAGGCTGCTGTCGCTGCGCCCTGGCTGCAGGCCGACCAGCACGCCGTGCTGGCACGGCAGAACATAGCCGATGGCCTGCTGACCCAGCTCGCCAGCGAACTGGCCGCGCCGCTGCGCGAAGGCCGCTTGCATCCCTATCTCTACGCCCAGTTCGAGGCACGCCTGCATGCCATGGCCAGTGTGCAGGCCGGCTGTGAGCGCATCTCCGGCACACCGCTGCCGTTCGCCTATACCTTGCTGCTGCACCGCTGTGCATGGCTGTTCTGCGTGCTGCTGCCGTTTGGCCTGGCCGGTGCGCTGGGCTGGGCCACGCCGGTGGTGTCGATGTTGCTGGCCTATGCATTCTTCGGCCTGGACCAGCTCGGCGAGGAGATGGAAGACCCGTTCGGCACCGAAGCCAATGACCTGCCGCTGGACGCCATGGTGCGTACCATCGAAATCGATCTGCTCGACGCCTTGGGCCAACGCCCGCTGCCCGAGCCGCTGCAGCCGCAGGGCTACCGGCTGCAGTAATTCCCGTTTTCAGTATCAAGGAGTACCGCGATGATGCATCCCCAGTACCGCCCGCGGCGCATGCGCCACGATGAGTTCTCGCGCCGTCTGATGCGCGAGAACACGCTGACCAGCAACGACCTGATCTGGCCGGTGTTCGTACACGAGTTGGAAGGCCGCGCCGCTGTTGCATCGATGCCGGGCGTGGACCGTATGTCCATCGATGAGCTGCTGCGCGAAGCCGAGCAGGCGCTGGAGCTGGGCGTGCCGGTGATCGATCTGTTCCCGGTGATCGACCCGTCGCGCAAGTCGCTGGACGCGGCCGAAGCCTGGAACCCGGATGGCCTGGCGCAGCGTGCAGTGCGCGCGCTGAAGCAGCGCTTCCCCGAGCTCGGCGTGATGACCGACGTGGCGCTGGACCCGTACACCACGCACGGCCAGGACGGCATCATCGACGACACCGGCTACGTGCTCAACGACATCACCGTCGAGGCGCTGGTCAAGCAGTCGCTGTCGCATGCCGAAGCCGGCGTGGACATCATTTCTCCCTCGGACATGATGGACGGCCGCATCGGCGCCATCCGCACCGCGCTGGATGACGCGCGTCATATCAACGCCCGCATCATGGCCTATTCGGCTAAGTACGCATCGGCCTTCTACGGCCCGTTCCGCGACGCGGTGGGCAGCTCCGGCAGCCTCGGCAAGGCCGACAAGAAGACCTACCAGATGGACCCGGCCAACAGCGACGAGGCCATGCGCGAGATCGCGCTGGATCTGGACGAAGGCGCGGACATGGTGATGGTCAAGCCGGGCATGCCCTACCTGGATATCGTGCGCCGGGTGAAGACCGAGTTCGGCGTGCCGACCTTCGCGTACCACGTCAGCGGCGAGTACGCGATGTTGAAGGCGGCCGCTGCCAATGGCTGGCTGGATGAACGCAAGTGCGTGATGGAGACCATGATTGGCTTCAAGCGTGCAGGTGCCGATGGCGTATTGACCTATTACGCGCCGCAGATCGCGCGTTGGCTGAAGGGGGCTTGAGATGAATGTTCCCGGTCTTGAGGGTTACAACTGGGCGGTATGGCTGATCGGCGTATTGCTGTTTGCGGTGGCGATCGGTGTGTTCATCGCCGCCATCGTGCGCGCCGGCAAGCGTCCGCCACAGCTGCACTCGGCAGCCGAGCGGCTGCAGCGTGAGGCGGCGCAGGGTGGCGACGTCGATGCCAGGCTGCGTGCGCTGGAGCTGCGCAGGCAGGGCGGGCAGATTGGTGAGGCCGAATACGAAGCGCTGCGTGCTGCGGTGTTGGCTGGAGTTAAGAGCTAAAAGCTTTAGAGCAGAAGCACCCCTCCCCCAACCCTCCCCTTCGCTACGCGAAAGGGAGGGGGTGGATTGCTTGGCTCCCTCCCCTTGGCCGCAGGCCAAGGGGAGGGTCGGGGAGGGGTTGCTTCAGCTCCCTCCCTTTCGCGCCGCCAAGGGGAGGGCTTGGGAGGGGTGAAGCGCTTGCCTCACCGGCAGGAATCATCCCCTTCAACCAGCGGCGCCTTCATCCGGTAAAGATCCATGCCGCCGGCCCGTGGCGCGCGCGCCTTGCCGCTGACCACCAGCTCTCCGGGCTTGTTGGCATCAATCACCGCGCCACGCGTATCGCCATCGGCGCTGTTGAACGACAGCCCCAGCGGCGTCGCCTCACCCCATTGCCCCTGTCGGCACTGCGACAGCCACAACTGGGCACCACCCGCCGCATTGGCGCGGGCAAACACCACCGCGCGGCCGCCACCCAGCCAGCTCGCATCCAGCTCATCGGCACCGGAATTGACGCCTGCCAAGGCTGTGGGCGCGGCAAAACCCGCAGCTGCGGCCGGTGCACGCCACAGATCCCAGCCGCCGCTGCCACCGCCGCGATTGCTGGAGAACAACAGCCGGCCGTCGTCGGCCAGTGCGGGTGAACGTTCGTCCTGCCTGCCGTTCACTGCGGGCCCAAGGTTCTGCGGCTGGCCCAAGCTGCCGTCAGCTGCAACCGCTGCCCGGTATAGGTCAAAGCCGCCATGGCCGCCCTTGCGGTTGGAGGCGAAGTACAGCCAACGGCCATCGGCGCTGAGAAAGGGATCGACGTCGTCCGCCGTGCTGTTCAAGGCCAGTGGCTGCGGGGCCATCCAGCGCTTGTCCTGCAGCGTCGCCTGCCACAGGTCCCAGCCGCCTGCTCCGCCCTCGCGGTTGCTGGCCCATAAGATGCGTTGTCCATCCGCCGACAACGTGGCGCGGATTTCATCTGCACGGGTGGAAACTACCCCCATGCCTTCGATGCCGAACTCGGAAAGCGCCGAGGCAATGGGGCTAAAGGGTAAACTCAGGGTCAGCGCGAGCAGCAAGTAACGGGTCCGCATACGGGTCCAGCAAGTAAAGCCGCGTCCAGTCTAGGTCATGCAGAGGATCACAATGAGCGCTCCACGCTACGCAGTTTTCGGCCAGCCCATCGCCCATTCGCAGTCGCCGCGCATCCAGTCCGCGTTCGGCAAGGCACATGGCATCGCCGTGGATTACCGCGCCATCGAGGCCTCGCCCGAAGATTTCGTGGCCGCGCTGGAAGCCTTTGCCGCTGACGGCGGCGTGGGCGCCAACGTGACCCTGCCGCACAAGGAAGCCGCGTTCGCGCTCTGCACCACCACCACCTCTCGTGCGCATCGCGCCGGAGCGGTCAACACGCTGCTGCGCAAGGGTGATCGCTGGCATGGCGACAATACCGACGGCATCGGCCTGGTGCGTGACCTCACCGGTCGTCACGGTCTGGACCTGCGCGGCCGTCGGGTGCTGCTGCTCGGTGCCGGTGGTGCCGCACGCGGTGTTGCACCAGCGCTGCTGGATGCCGGCATTCTCGAACTGATCGTGGTCAACCGTTCACCCGAGCGCGCCGACGCGCTGGTCGATGCGATGAGCGAACCGGGCCGCGCCATCTCCGCGTACTGGGAAGATCTGCGCGAGCAGGGCGACTTCGAGCTGATCATCAATGCCACCTCGGCCGCGCGCGGCGAGGGCAGCGGTTTCAACCTGCCGCTGTCGCTGGTCAACAGCATGACCACGGCGGTGGATCTGAATTACGGTGAGGCATCAATCCCGTTCCTGGCCTGGGCGCGCGCGGCGGGTTGCCGCAACAGCTTCGATGGCCTGGGCATGCTGGTCGAGCAGGCCGCGGAGAGCTTCCAGCAATGGCATGGCATGCGTCCGGAGACCGATGCGATTTACGCCGAACTGCGCGCCGGTGACGCGCTGTTGGTCACCGCGGACTGAGGCCGACCAATGCAACCCATGGAATTGCTGACAACCCTGCTGGTTTCCATCGGCTACCGCCTGCCGATCCTGATCGGCCTGGGCGTTGCCTTGGTGATGCTGCTCGACACCCCGCGCGGCAAGGTGCGTAGCGTGGCGCTGTCGGCGTTGGCCTTGCTGCTGGCCGTCACCATGATTGGTGGCGTGCTGAGCGCCGTGCCGCTGCTGCTGATTGCAGGTGGAAACTACAGCAGCGTTGGTTCGATGAATACGCTGCTGAGCGCTGGCCATATCGCGCTGTCGCTGCTGGAAGCGGTCGGTTACATCATGCTGGCCTGGGCGCTGGTGCAGGCCCTGCGGCGGCCACAGGCTCCCGGTAAACCCTGAGCCGGCAACGCATTCGGTGAATGCGGGCGGGTATGGGAAAATACCCGCCTTGATTGAGCTGCTGGCAGGTTGGCGTGACGGAAAAAGTAGAAGCACCGCGGGCGCTGACCGAGGACATCAAAACCGGCATCCGTGACGCTTACAGCAAGCTGCAGGCAAACACGCCGGGCTTCAGCACGCGCCGCTCGCAGAGCCAGATGATAGGCGTGGTGTCGCGCGCGCTGGGCACTGGTGGCGTCGGCGTGGTGGAAGCACCTACCGGCGTCGGCAAGAGCCTGGGCTACCTCACCGCCGGGGTGCCGATTGCGCTGGCGAGCAAGAAGAAGCTGGTGATCAGCACCGGCACCGTGGCCTTGCAGTCGCAGTTGGTTGAGCGCGACATTCCCAACTTCCTCAAGTCCACCGGCCTGCAGGCCACCGTTGCGCTGGCCAAGGGCCGCACCCGCTACCTGTGCACCCGCAACGCCGCCGAAGCGCAGGGCGAAGGCGTGCAGGAAGGCATGTTCGGCGACGACGTGCAGCTCTACGACCGGCCACTGGCGCCGATTGAAATGGACGTTGCCGAAAAGCTGACCAAGGCCTTCATCGAGGGCCGCTGGAACGGCGACCTGGACAACGCGCCGGAGAACGTCACGCCCACGCTGCGCATGCGCATCACCACACCGGCCTCGGCCTGCGCCGGGCGCCGTTGCGCTTATTCGGCGCAGTGCCCGGTGCTACGTGCGCGCACCGAAGTACGTGATGCACAGATCATCGTCACCAACCACGCGCTGCTGTTGTCGGCGCTGTCGCTGGGCGATAGCGACAGCGGCCAGCCCCTGATCGCGCCGCCTGGCGACATGCTGCTGGTGCTGGACGAAGGCCACCACATCGGCAACGTCGCCATCGACCAGGGCGCAGCCAACCTGCCGCTGGACGACATGGCCAAGCGTACCGGCCGCCTGCAGATCCTGATTGCCGGCGCCTACCGTGCGGTGGACAAGGACAAGATCGGCAACCTGTTGCCGAACGAAGCCATCGATGTGGCATCGCGCGTGAGCAAGCTGCTGAAGGCGTTCCGCGATGACATCGGCAATGTGTGGATTCCGCAGCCCGATGACCGCGAGCCGATGTGGCGCGCCGCCAACGGCCGCCTGCCCGAATCCTGGCGCCAGCCGATCGAAGTGCTGGCCGATGAAACCCGCACCCTGCTCAACTGGGCAACGGCGGCGGCCTCGGCGGTTGCCAAGGGCAAGCAGGATGATCCGGCGGTCGAGCGCCTGCAGCGCAACCTGGGCATGGCCCAGGAAATGGTCGAGCAGCAGTACAACCTGTGGGCAGGCTGGCGCCGCGAGGACAAGGAAGGCCAGCCGCCGATCGCGCGCTGGGTGACGATGTCACGCGATGGCGACTACATCCTGCATTGCTCGCCGGTATCGGCGGCGATGGTGCTGCGCAAGCTGCTGTGGGATGAAGTGGACTCGGTGGTGATGACCTCGGCGACGCTGACCGGCGGCGGTGATTTCCAGGCGCTGGCCATCGACAACGGCATCCCCGAGGAAGCGGAGATGGTGTCGCTGGCCTCACCGTTCGACCTGCCGAACCAGGCTGAACTGATCGTGCCGCAGTTCCCGGTGACGCCGGATGACCGCGAGCGCCATCCCAAGGAAGTGGCCAAGTACCTGGTCAACGAGCTGGATTGGGACAAGGGCAGCATGGTCCTGTTCACCTCGCGCTGGAAGATGGAAAAGGTGGCCGAGCTGATGCCGGCGACGCTGCGCAAGAAGGTGCTGGTGCAGGGCGACGGCGCCAAGCAAAAGATGATCGACGAGCACATCAAGCGCACCTCGGCGGGTGAAGGCTCGGTGTTGTTCGGCTTGAATTCGTTTGGTGAAGGCCTGGACCTGCCGGGCGAGGCCTGCACCACGGTGGTGATCACCCAGGTGCCGTTCGCGGTGCCGACCGACCCGCAGACCTCGACGCTGAGCGAATGGTTCGAGAGCCGTGGTTTGAACTCGTTCAACCTGATCGCGATCCCGCATGCGTTGCGCACCTTGACCCAGTTTTCCGGGCGCCTGATTCGCACCTCGACCGATACCGGGCGGGTGATCATCCTGGATTCGCGCCTGCTGACGCGCAGGTATGGCAAGCGGATCATTGATTCTTTGCCGCCGTTCAAGCGGGTTATTGGTTGAGGTTGGGTACAGGGGGGCTGTTCGCTGGAACATCCCTGCTCCAACCCGTAAAGTGCGCCACCCCCCATTACTCCAGACAGCCATGGCCACCCCTCCTGCAAGCTTCCCCTGGGCACAGCAACTGCAGCGTCTGCAGCAGCGTGAAGGCGCACTGGCGCTGTTGGCTACGCAGGCGATGTTCGCTGCCGAAGGCGATGGGCTGACTGCCGCGGGTTCGGCGCTGGAGCAGCTGTTGTTGGCGGGTGAGGGCCAGCTCAAGGCAGACAACGACGTGAGTCTGGTCGCCGATGAGCTGCGCCGCTACCAGAAGTTCGCGCCGCCGGGCCGTCCGTCGGTGCAGATCGTGCAGCTGCGTAGGCAGCAGTCGACGGTGCAGCAGGCGCAGCGTATCGCGCGGCAGACGTTCATTCGCAATGCTGATGGCTTTGCGCGGGCAATTGCTTTGGACGTGCCGCAAAAGCTGGGTGTGGTTGAAACCGTGATGCGTTGGTTGCGTACGAACCTGGCCTAGCTTGCTCCCTGTCCGATGGGTCAACGGAGTCCGGGGCGGGTCAACGTCCCCGGACTTTTCGTTTGTGGCCGGCGCAGTGCACGTCGTCCTTCAACTGTGCGGGCAGCCTTCTGGCACCATGCGCTCCTGCATGGCAGAGGCGACTTACTCACCGACGAGCAACGGCAGGTTGCTGGCCACCTCCCATAGCAGACGCCCGGCGAAAACAAGGAAAACCAGGGCCATCATGCCTTCCAGCCAGCCGCCCATGCGCAGAAACCTGTCGCGTACCGCCTGCTGGGTAAACAGCACACTGACCAGCACGAACCAGCTCGCATTGACCAGGCACATCCAGATTCCATAAAGCACCTGGACCTTCAATGGCGTTCCGGCGCTGACCACCGTGGTGAAGATCGCGAGGAAGAACAGTGTGGCCTTGGGGTTGGTCGCATTGGTGACGAAGCCAAGTAGAAAGGACCTGCGCCAGCCAAGTGCGGAGGCGGTACCGGTGCCTTCGAGCTTTCCAGCGGAGCTGGAACGTCCGGCACCGCGAAGGAATGAGAACACCAGATAGAGAAGATAGGACGCGCCGAGCATCCTGGTAGCGGTCATCAACAGTGCATTGGCATGCAGCAACGCACCGACGCCGAGCAGTGTGTAGAGGACATGTACGGAAATGCCGGCGCCGATGCCGATTGCCACCTGCACCCCCGCCCACCTGCCGTGCCTGACACTTTGCCGCACGGTGACGGCAAAGTCCGGGCCTGGTGCAATGACTGCCAGCAGATGAATCAGCGCCAGTGATACGAATTCGTGGAAATGGTTGCTCACCCATCAGCTCCAGAACGTCAAAGGGCTGGCAACGCCGCGGTAGCCGACAAAACAGGACAGGCTCAAACGTGGCTTGTCCGATCCGGGTGTGACAGCGTGCATGTGGCGTGAGTTGAACAGGACAAGGTCGCCTTCTTCGGGCTGGATATGTAGTGTCGGTTTGCCGAGGAGGGATGGATCTATGCCGTAGCTGTCGCCGCGCATGCGATCAAACTCCGCTGCGGAGATCGCCGACTGCCAGATATGCAGTCCGCCGCCATCTGTCGGCATGGTGAGGTAGATGTTTGCTGCCAGCTGCGAGGTGAGACTGTGCGAGCGGAAGGTCTCAGGTGCATCTTTCGCGAGGATGTCGTGGTGGGCGAGGAACTCCACTCCAGGCTGGACGATCCGTGACAGGCCGACATACGCCTTGCGTCCATACAGATGCTCGAGTTGGGCGCCGGCAGGCCACATCTCATCCAACGTGCAGCGAAGCATATCCATGGGTGAGGCGTACGGCATGCATCGCTTCCGCAACACCTCAATGTTGTCCAAGGCTGTATTGAAGTAGGCATCGAGGCGGGCAGGGATATTTTCTGCTTCGTACAGCGCCATGCCTATCCTGCCGATATCGGGCGCATTGACGTAGCTGTCGAATCCTTGGCCCAGGATGCGGTGGCCAATCTCCATCGCGGTTTCCCTGGGGATGAACTGCTTCACTTGTACTGCCAAAACCTGCTCGCATACCGCCTTCGCCAGCACGGCATCATCCAGTCGATCCGTTGTGATGAACAAATTTCTTCCTTGAAATGGTAGATGTGGGTGTCACTGAAGATTCCACTCCGGCAATGGTGCTGGCGCCTGCAAACCCGCCAGAAGACTGCCTCCATTGGCTTTGGCGCGCGTTGCTTGCTGTCAATGATGCGAGGGAGTTCGATGCATGTATGCCGATGCCAGCAGGTTTGAAGAGTGCCAGAGCGCGCTTACGTAGCATCCGGCAATCATTCAACCGTTTGGCTGTTGAATCTGTCAGTTGGTGAAGTCGCTTGAGCGTGCTTTCGAATGTCTTTGCAGAAAGCGAGGGGATTTTTGCCCGCGAGGTTCGAGGTGACAAATTCTGTTTCTACATATGGAGCAGATATGCGTAAAGAACGTCATCATCGACAGTGATGGGGCAGTGTGGATACTTTTTGCCTGCGTTCTTACGTGTCCCTCTTGCGCAGCGAAGGCGCCAGCGGAAGGAGTCCGAAGGGCGATGTGCAGGAGTGCACGTCGCCCCATTGGGGTTTTTCGTCAGATCCGTTGTTGCGGAAGGGCACTCGCGGGCGGAAAGCCGCAGCAATGGAAACTGCAAAAGCTACCCCTCCCCAACCCTCCCCTGCGCTTTGCGCAAAGGAGGGGGCTGGAGCAACAACAACAGCTGCTGCTACAGGCTTAGTGCCACAGCCCCAGGATCAGGCCAAACAGCACGAACTGTGCAGTGTGGTAGCCGCCGTCGATTGCCCACAGTTTTCCGCTGCGCTGGGCGAACTGGTAGTTGATGCCGAAGCTGGCCGCGACGATTCCGAAACCGGCAACCAGGCCACATAGCAAGGCCTTGCGCAGCTCCGGCTGCGGACCGACAAACCAGGCGAAGGCAAACGCCGCCACCAGCGAAAACACAAAGGCCACGCCGAACACCTTGCCCGGATGTCCCTGCGGCACTTCACCACCGTTCTCGCGGTTCCAGGCGCGGCCGAACAGGATGGGCGAGTACCACAGCCCGCCCAGGAGGAAACTCGATACAGCGGCCAATACCACGGCGTAGACGTTCATGCATTTCCCCTGGGCAGTGAGCGATGTTGCATCCTAGCGCTGTCGCATACGCTTGCGTAGCCGCCACGAAAAAGAAGACCGGCGGGTTTCCCCGCCGGTCTCCTACCTCGCACACGTTGCTCTGACGCGACTCAGGCTTCCAGTGCCGCGGCCGGGCCAAAGAACTCGTAACGGCTCTGCGCTTCAGGCACGCCTACCTCACGCAGCAGCTTCTTCACCTGCGCCATGAACGGCTTCGGGCCAAGGAAGTAAGCATCCATGTCGCGCTCGGCCGGCAACCACTGCTCCAGCAGCTCGCGGCTGAGGAAACCTTCGGCATCGCCAGCATCACCAGGCAGTGCTTCGCTGTAGCAGGTGTAGCTGCGCAGCTGCGGGTGCTGCTTCTGCTTGTCGGCGATGAACTCGCGGAAGGCATGCACCTGGCCATTGCGCGCGCAATGGATGAAATGCACCTGGCGTCCGTTGGCCAGCGCCTGTTCCAGCATCGGCAGGGTCGGGGTGATGCCGACGCCACCGCTGATGAAGGCGACCGGGCGCTCGCTGGCAACCAGGGTGAAATCACCGGCCGGGGCGAACAGCTCCAGCGTGTCGCCAACCTGCACGTTGTCATGTAGATGGTTGGATACCTTGCCGTTGCCTTCGCGCTTGACGCTGATGCGGTAGCCGACGCCGTTGGCTGCACGCGACAGAGAATAGTTGCGACGGGTTTCCTCGCCGTCGAGTTCCAGCTTCATGCCGATGTACTGGCCGGGCTTGAAGTCCACCACCGCACCGCCGTCGACCGGCACCAGGTGGAAGGAGGTGATCTCCGCACTCTCGGCTACCTTCTCGGCAACGCGGAAGGTGCGCGCGCCGCGCCAGCCGCCCGGGGCCTTTTCATTTGCTGCGTACACCTCTTCTTCGGCACCGATCAGCAGGTCGGCCAGCATCTGGTAGGCCGCGCCCCAGGCGTCGATGATCTCGTCGGTGGCAATGTCCGGGCCCAGTACTTCACGGATCGAGGCCAGCAGGTGGTGGCCGACGATGGGGTAGTGCTCCGGCAGGATCTGCAGGGCAACGTGCTTGTTGACGATCTGTCCCACCAGCGGACCCAGCGCTTCCAGGCGGTCGATGTGCTTGGCATACATCAGCACCGAGTTGGCCAGCGCACGCGGTTGGTCGCCGCTGCTCTGGTGCGAGGGGTTGAACAGCGGGCGCGCGATGTCGCTCTGGCTCAGCATCCGCCCATAGAAATGCTTGGTCAGCGCTTCGCCGCCAGTTTCCAGCAGGGGGACGGTGGCTTTGATCAGGTCGCGTTGGGTGGGGCTGAGCATGGTGCGAACTATCCGGCTTCGGGGGTAGTTCCATGTTCCGCGCAGTTGGCCTGCTTTCTCGATGACTAATATCAAGAACCCGCCCGATTGTAGTGCCGAGCCATGCTCGGCAAGGGGGCGTTCCCGGTAACGCGTAGAAGCGGCGTAAGCCGCGAAGCCACAGCTGCATCAGGCCGCGAAGAGCCAACCCCTCCCCAACCCTCCCCTTGGCTTCGCCAAAGGGAGGGAGCAAGCGCGTAGTGGGGGGGGGCCCGCCGGCGGGGGAGGGAGACCGGCCCGG
>NZ_JBRREG010000039.1:0-37328 GCF_056760155.1 Stenotrophomonas sp. STEN022 | reverse complement strand
CCCCACAACCACGACGAACACCCGCACTAACACCCAAACCCCCCGCCCCCGCCCCCTAAACGCCCTATGGCGGTTGCAGGCTGTGGCGGGGCCCCGCCCGCCCGCCGGGTTTTCACCTCGACAACACCGTCACTGCGCCCCCTCAAAGCGCCTTGTAACGCCCCCACAACACCTCGAACTGCTGCGCGAAGCTGCGTACCAGGTTGCGGTCATTGCTCACCACCAGGTTCTCATCGTTGTGCTCGGTGGCAGTGCGCGTCCAGTTGAAGCTGCCATTGGCCAGCTGCTTGCCATCGAACAGCGCGAACTTGTGGTGCATGTGGTATTCGCTGTGGTCCACCCGCACCGGGATGCCGCTCTCGTTCAAGCGACGGATATCGTTGCCGTCGTCGTAGACCTTGTCGTTGTCGCTGATGATGCGCACCACCACGCCGCGTTTGTGCGCGTCCAGGATGACCCCGCTCAGGCGGTCATCGGAGATGGTGAACACACAGATGTCCAGGGTCTGCTTCGCGCTGGCGCAGAGCGCGCGCAGCCGCTGCATGCAGGCATCGCCCGGGGAGAAATAGGTACTGGTCAGGGTTTCGACCGGGCCGGCATTGACGTCCAGTGTGCGTACCACCTGCTCAACCCACTTCAGCATCGGCAGCGCTTCAGCCGGATTGGCAGCGACCTGCTCGCGGGCGATATCGAAGGCGCGATTGCGCAGGAAGCGCAGGCGGTCGGGGGGTAGTTCGACACCCAGCTCGCGCAGTGCCGAGCGTTCCTCGTTGCTCAAGCTGAGGTCCTGCGCACTGTCACGCAGCTGACGGTCCAGGCTGTCGAAATCCATCCTTCACTCCCTGTGCAAAGAAGCACAGAGCTTCGCACACCCACGCGTGTCTGTAGGAGCGGCGTCAGCCGCGAAGCTGGTGCAATGGGAAAGGCCACAAAAGCTCACCCCTCCCCAGCCCTCCCCTCCGCCTTCGGCGCAAGGGAGGGGGCAGAAGCAGGCAATGCGGGAGCTCAAGGCTCACCCCAGCGGGTTGCGCTCAAGGAACGCGCGTACCGCCGGCACGATCACTTCGTGCTTGTCTTCCAGCACATAGTGGTTGGCGTCTTCGAACGTGGTCACTTCAGCCTGCGGCAAGGCCTTGCGGAAGCCGGTCAGGAAGTGATGGTCGAAGCAGAAGTCACGCAGGCCCCAGGCGATGTACACCGGGCGATCCGCGAACGACGGCAATGCCTGCGCCGCACGCTCCAGCAGCGACCAGGCCTTGTCGGCTGGCGACAACGGGATGTCCTGCATGAAGCGGATGGTGGAAATGCGGTTGTCCCAGTTGTTGTACGGCGACACATAGGCGCGACGCACATCCGCCGGCATGCGCCGGCTCACGCCCAGCCAGGAGGCACCAGACGAGAACGCGTTGAAGGTACGGATGAACCACTCGCCCAGCTTCCAGTGCCGGCCCATGGCGATCTGCCACGGCATCGGCTTTTCCGGCGGCAGCGGGAACGAGGCGGTATTGGTGATCACCAGGCGCTTGACCTGATCGTGGTGCGACAAGGCCCAGCCAAAGCCGATCATGCCGCCCCAGTCATGCACGGCCAGGGTCACCGGGCCGGTGATACCCAGGTGCTTGAGCAGCGCATCCAGATCATCCACACGTGACTGCAGGGTGTATTCGTAGCGGCTGTCATCGGGCTTGTCGGACAGGCCCATGCCGATGTGGTCCGGCACGATGCAGCGGTACTTGTCGCTCAGGCCGTTGACCAGGTGCCGCCACAGATAGCTCCACGACGGGTTGCCGTGCAGCATCACCACCACCTCGCCATCGCGCGGGCCTTCATCGATGTAGTTCATCGACAAGCCGGGACGGACCTCGAAGCGATGGGTCTTGCTGGGGTAACCGGGGAGTTTGTTCATCGGGTTGCACCTGCGGCTGCTAAGCCCCGCTCCCGTCGGGAGAGGGGTTGGGGAGAGGATTGGTCGGAGTGGAGGAGCGTGGACTACCGCTCGCACTCCAGGCGCTTGCGTGCTGCGCACGCGTCCCCCTCTTCCGCCCTTCGGGCACCTTCTCCCGCAGGGGGAGAAGGCAAAAACCTGCGGGCTGACAATTGCGCCTCCTACGGAAGCCAAGCCGTCAGACCACGGCCTTGTTACCAGACCACCTCGGCCATCGTGCAGTTCAAGCCCGAGCCAATGCCCATCAGCGCGACGCGGTCGCCCTTCTTGAGCTTGCCCAGCTGGCGCAGCTTGCTCAGCACGATCGGTACCGAAGCCGGGCCGATGTTGCCGTGCTCGCCAAAGATGGTCATCACCTTCTTCGGGTCGATGCCGAAGGCCTTGATGAAGGCATTGGTGTGCGGCTGGCTGACCTGGTGGATCACGAACTGGTCGATCTCCTCCACCGCCCAGCCCAGCGCTTCGCGCGTGGCTTCAAAGGTCTTGGTGGCCAGCTTAATGCCTTCGATCAGCAGCATGCGGGTGTCGGTGACCATGCGGTCCAGGTTGCCCACGCACAGCTTGTTCCACTGGTTGGCTGCACGGGTCACGCCGCCCTTGTAGCGCGGGGCGTCCGGCACCAGCTCCGAGCGCGCCATCACCATTGCTGCCGCACCGGAACCGGTGGTCAGCGCGGCGACTTCGTCGCGCAGCTGCTGGGCGGTGATGTCCGGGGACATCATGCGCTCCAGGGTCTTTTCATAGACCAGGTTGGAGGTCTCGCCGTCGACGATCAACGCATAGTCGATGTCGCCGCGCTCCAGCATGCGTGCGGCCACGTCCATGCCATTGATGAAAGCAAGGCAGGCGTTGGCGATGTCGAAGGTGACGCAGTCTTCGCCAATGCCCAGGTTGCCGGACACGATGGAAGCGGTGGACGGCTCTAGGTAATCACGGCTGACGGAAGTGTTGACCAGCAGGCCAACCTTGTCGGCAGTGATGCCGGCATCTTCCAGCGCCTTGCGGCCGGCCATGGTGGCGGCGTCCGAGGCCTGTGTACCCTGGTCCCAAAGGCGGCGCGCGTGGATGCCGGCGATATCGCCAAGCACGTCGGCACGAATGCCAAGGCGTTCCAGCGTGGGCTGGAGCCGCTCGTTGATTTCCTTTGAGGTCAGCGTATGCGGCGCATCAATATGCGCCAGTCCCGCGATCGAGACATTTTGAAAAGGCATCAGAAAGCGCCAAGACTCAGGCGAAGGGGTCGCCATTCTAGCGCCTGCGCATTTTTACCGCATCTTTACAAATCGGCGGCCCGGCGTATGGAGCCGCCGGGGCCGTAAGACAGCTGGAAAATCAGCGCGGCGGGCACTGGAAGGCAGCAAAGCGCTGGCTGCCATCGGCCGGCAGGCCACTGGCCTGTACGGCATTGGCGCCGGCACTGGGGGCCTCGTTGCGGGCCAGGGTTTCCAGTTCTTCCTGCACGCGCAGCGGGTTGCGGTTGTAGAAGCCGACCTTGCTCTTTACCGACACCACGATCTCGCCCTTGGCTACACAGCCCGGCGCCACCGGACCAGCGGGCAGTACGCGCACGGTCTTGCCGCTGGACTCAATCGGCACCCAGGTGCAGGCGGCGGTGCTGGCGATCAGGGCGGACAGAAGCAGGACGCGCATGGACTATTCCTTGTGAAGATCAGCAGGGATTGTGCCGGGAATGGATGAACAGGTGGTGATCCCGGTGATTGGGCGCGCGGCAAAGACAAGAACAACCCCTCCCCGGCCCTCCCCTTCGCTGCGCGGAAGGGAGGGGGCAAAAATGTAGTGCCGAGCCATGCTCGGCAGGGGCCTTACCGGCCAAAGCTAGAAGCTGCCCTCACCCCAACCCCTCTCCCGAATACGGGAGAGGGGCTCAAAACAAAACCTACCCCTCCCCAGCCCTCCCCTTCGCTGCGCGAAAGGGAGGGGGCGCAAATGTAGTGCCGAGCCATGCTCGGCAGGGGCTTTACCGGCCAAAGCTAGAAGCTGCCCTCACCCCAACCCCCGCTCCGCGCCCCCGCCCTTGCGCTGACGCAAGGGCGTTCGATGGGCAGCGAACCGTTGGTTCGCAAGCTGCCCCTCTCACCCCGTAAACGGGAGAGGAGCTTAAGCGGGAGCAGCGGGCTACGCCCTACCGCTTACTTCTTCTCCACCGGCTTGCCGTCGGCGTCGATCACCGTCACTTCGCCCAGCTTCAATGCGCGTACCGGGGCTTCGGTCTGCTTCAGGTCGCCTACCACCACCCAGGTCAACTTGGACGGATCAAGGATCTTGGCTGCCTCGGCAACCTGCGCCGGGGTCATGGCTTCGATCTCGGCCTTGCGCTTGAACACGTAGTCGTCCGGACGACCGTAACGCACGATGCCGCCAATGGTGCTCATCACCGCCGACGCGGTTTCATAGGCACCCGGCAGGCTCAGCGTCTGGATATTGCGGATGCGGTTGACCTCCGCCTCGGTTGGCGGACGCTGGCCGCTGGCGAACTGGCTGATCTCGGCGTTCATTTCCTTCATCGCCTCACCGGTCTTGTCGATCTGCACCGGTGCAACCGCGATCCACGGGCGCTGGCCCAGTGCATTGGAGGCCGACGAACGCGCGCCGTAGGACCAATGTTTGTCCTCACGCAGGTTCATGTTCAGACGCGAGGTGAAGTCACCACCCAGCACGCCATTGGCGATGTCGAAGCGGGTGGTGCCCGAATCCATCGTCGAGGGCGCCACTTGACCGGCGAACAGGTTGGCCTGCACCGCGCCCGGCTGGTCGATCAGGAACACGCGCGATGCCTGCGGGCGGTCCACATTGGTCAGCGCCTCCACCTTCGGCCGTGCACCCTCGCCCTTCCAGTCACCGAAGCTGCGCTCCAGCAGCGGCACGAGGTCCTTCAAGGTGGTGTCGCCAACCACGATCAGGGTGGCGCCTTCCGGACGAATCCACTGCTTGTGGAAGGAGGTCAGGTCCTCGCGGGTCAGCGACTGGATTGCCGCCTCATTGCCGCTGCCGGTGAACGGAATCGCATACGGGTGGCCAGCGCCGTACAGCAACGGCGGCAGCACGCGCATCGCCACCGCGTTCGGCTGCGCCTTCTCCTGCTGGATGCCAGCAATCCAGGTGGCCTTGATACGGTCGATCTCGCTCTGTTCGAAGCGCGGTGCACGCACCACGTCGGCATACAGTGCCAGCGACGGCGCCAGGTTTTCCTTCAGTGCCGACAGGTACACGCTGGAACCATCCAGCGACGCACCGGCGTTGACGCTGGCACCCAGGCTTTCCACCGCATCGGCGAACGCCAGCGAGCCGAGCTGGCCAGCGCCTTCGTCCAGCATGCCCATGGTGAAGTTGGCGGTGCCCGGCTTGCGGCCACGGTCGGCGGTGAAGCCACCCGGGAACTCATAGCTGAACTGCACCACCGGGATGTCATGGCGCTCGGCCAGCACCACCTGGGTGCCGTTCTTCAGCGTGGCGCGCTGCAGCTGCGGGAACTTCAGTTCCGGGAAGCTGGTGGTCTTGGGCACGCCGGCGCTGCGGTCGACCTGGCTCGGCAGGATGGTGTACTTGCTGTCCACGGCCGGCACGTTGAACGGCGCCGGCTTGACCGACGGCAGCTCGGCCAGCGCAACACGCTCGCCCGGCTCGACCACGATGGTGTGGTCGCCCACGCCCAGCCACTTGGCGCCGGCTGCCTTCACGTCTGCAGCAGAAGCTGCGTCCACATTGGCCAGCGAGGTGCGGAAGCAACCCGGGTTGCCTTCGTAGACGGCGCACTGTGCGAGTGCGTCGGCCTTGCCGCCGAAGCCACCAATACGTTCGATGCCACGCACGAAACCGGCACGTGACTGCACCTTGGCGCGCTCCAGCTCATCGGCGGTGGGGCCTTCGGCGATCAGACGCTTCAGTTCTTCGTCGATGGCCGCCTCGACCTTGGCCGGGTCCACACCCTGCTTGACCGTCGCCATGATCAGGAAGTTGGAGCCGAGCTGCGAGGCATCGGTCATCGCGCTGATGTTGTCGACCAGCTTGTCCTTGTGCAGCAGGCGCTGGTCCAGGCGCGAGGACTTGGCGCCGCCCAGCACGTAGGAGAACAGGTCGAGCTGATCGATATCGGTGGTGCCGACCTGGGCCACGTTCCAGGCGCGGTAGATGCGCGCCTGCGGCACCTTGTCGGTCATCACTTCGCGGGTGGTGGCAGCGCGCTGCGCAACGTTCACCGCCGGCTGCGCCATGGTCGGACCGGCCGGAATATCACCGAAGTACTTGGCGGCCTTTTCCTTGGCGGTGGCCACGTCGATGTCACCGGCCAGCACCAGCACCGCGTTGTTCGGGCCGTACCAGGTGTGGAACCAGGTTTTGACGTCGTCCAGCGAGGCGGCGTTGAGGTCGTTCATCGAGCCGATCACGCCGTGGTGATACGGGTGACCTGCCGGGTACATGGCACGGGTCAACTTGTCCCACACCTGACCGTAAGGCTGGTTCTCGCCCTGGCGCTTTTCGTTCTGCACCACACCACGCTGCTCATCCAGGGCGGCCTGATCGATGGCGCCGACCAGATGGCCCATGCGGTCCGACTCCATCCACAGCGCCATGTCCAACGCGGTGGTCGGCACGTTCTGGAAGTAATTGGTGCGGTCGGTATTGGTGGTGCCGTTCTGGTCGGTGGCGCCAACCTGCTTGAAGGGTTCGAAGAACTCGCCGTCGTGGTTTTCGCTGCGCTGGAACATCAAGTGTTCAATCAGATGCGCGAAGCCGGTGCGGCCGGCCGGTTCGTCCTTGGCGCCGACGTGGTACCAGATGTTCACCGCCACGATCGGCGCCTTGCGGTCGGTGTGCACCACCACGCGCAGGCCGTTGGGCAGGGTGAACTCTTCATACGGAATGTCCACCGACGCAGTGGCGGCAGCCGGCTTGGCCTCCGCAACCAGCGGCACGCCAACAAATCCGCCGAGGGCGGCACTCAGGGCCAGGGTCAACAAGGCGGTACGGGGCATAGCTGCGTTCATTCCATTTCCCTTGGGTATGAAGGTGAACGCTGATCCTAACCGGGCGCCGTCACATCGGCATACGCCATGCGTCATGGGTAACGAAGCAGCTGTACCGGTGTCCGTCCGGTCACTGCGGGCGCGGCGGGTGTCCGGACAGCGGACACTTTCCATAAACAACAACTCTTTATTTTTCAATCAGATGCGATTGGCACGCATCCTGCTGCCTACTACTCGCAGCCAAATCGCCTCAGACGCTAAATGACTGATTGCTGAACAGAACAAAAAAAGTAGCGAAAGTCCTTGCACTACGAAAATCACTGTACTACCTTACTACCACACCACTGCCCACACACACCAAACAGGTCCCGCCATGAACGCCAAGTCTCTCGCCCTTGCCATCGCCCTCGTCGCCAGCACCGGCTTTGTTTCTTCGGTCCAGGCTTCGGATATCGTCACTTTGGACACCGTGCAGGTTCGCCCTTCCGCTGATCAGCTGGCACAGGCCCAGCACGAAGCCAGCAGCAACATCCCGACCCTGGCTGCGGTGCAGGTCCGCCCGACCGTCGGCCAGATCGTCGAGCTGATGGCCGAACAGACCGCCAGCCAGCTGGCCTCCGCCAGCCCGGTCGCCATCGGCACCCGTGCCGGCCAGTGGATGGTGTCGCTGCCGGCCATCACCGTCCGCCCGGAGGTGGAGCAGGTGCAGGCCATGGCTGCTGAAGCCGCCGCCGAAGCCATCGGCAAGGTCGTCGCACAGGGCATGGTTTCCAACTAAGCCAGCGATGACGCAACACCCGGCGTAAACTGCGCCGATGACTTCTGCCCCTGTTTTCGATGTAGTGCTTTACCAGCCCGAGATCCCGCCGAACACCGGCAATGTGATCCGGCTCTGCGCCAACACCGGCGCGCGGCTGCACCTGATCGAGCCTTTGGGTTTCGACCTCAGTGACAAGCAGCTGAAGCGCGCCGGCCTGGACTATCACGAGTACGCACAGATGCAGGTCCATCCGGACCTGGAAACCGCCTTGGCGCGCATCGCCCCGAAGCGTTTGTTTGCATTGAGTACCCGCTCCAGCGTTCGCTATGACACCGTGCAGTTCGCCGATGGCGATGCCTTCCTGTTCGGCCCGGAAACCCGCGGCCTGCCGCAGGACCTGCTTGATTCCCTGCCCGATGGCCATCGCCTGCGCCTGCCGATGCAGCCCAACAACCGCAGCCTGAACCTGTCCAACTCGGTCGCCGTGGTGGTGTATGAGGCGTGGCGGCAGCAGGGATTCTCTGGCGGCGCGTGATTGGCGCTTTGGTTTTTTTGTTTTTTGTGGGAGCGGTGTAAGCCGCGAAGCTGGCAATGCTCCAGCTGAAGATTGATCGCCAAAAGCACCCCTCCCCAACCCTCCTCTTGGCTACGCCAAAGGGAGGGAGCAGAGCGGGTCGCGGCGACCCGACAGATTGCAGGCATGCGCCCCTCCCTTTGGCGCAGCCAAGGGGAGGGTTGGGGAGGGGTAACGCTTTTAGCTCTAGCTCTAGCTCTAGCTCTCAGCTTTTAGCTTCAGCAGCAACCCCGACCACACCCAACTCACGCAACACCCGCAGCCGCTCACCATCAACGGCAAGCACCTCTCCCAATACCTCAGCGGTGTGCTGCCCCAGCACTGGCGCCGCCTGCTCATAGCGCAACGGCGTCGCCGAGAACTTCAGCGGATTCCGCACCATCGCCACCCTGCCACCACCGGCATGCGGCAGTTCAATCCGCAAACCACGCGCCTGCACCTGCGGATCGGCAAACACCTGATCGATGCGGTTGACCGGATTGGCCGGCACCACCGCTTGCTCCAGCGCCGCCAACCACTCGGCAGCCGGTCGTGTACGCAAGACCTGCTGCAGATGCGGCACCAGCAGCTCTCGGTTGGCAACCCGTGCGTTGTTGCTGGCATAGCGCGGATCACGCGCCAGCTCGGGCTCGCCAATCACCTCGCACAGGCGCGCGAACTGGCCATCATTTCCAACCGCCAGCATGAAATAGCCATCAGCCGCCGGCATCACCTGGTACGGCACGATGTTCGGATGCGCCGTGCCCTGCCGGGTCGGCACCACGCCGCCGATCAGATAGTTGGAGGCTTGGTTGGCCAGCCATGCGACCTGGGTATCCAGCAGCGCCAGATCGATCTGCTGGCCAACACCGGTGCGCTCAGCATGGCGCAACGCAGCCAGGATCGCCGTCGCCGCATACATGCCAGTCATCAGATCGGTCGCGGCCACACCCACTTTCTGCGGGCCGGCACCCGGCGCACCGTCTGGCTCGCCGGTGACGCTCATCAGGCCGCCGATGGCCTGAATCGCCGCGTCATAGCCGGCGCGCTGCGCATAAGGACCGTCCTGGCCGTAGCCGGTGATCGAGCAATACACCAGCTTCGGGTTGATGGCCTGCAGGCTGGCGAAATCCAACCCGTACTTCTTCAGGCCGCCGACCTTGTAGTTTTCCACCAGCACGTGGCAATGCACGACCAGCTCGCGCAACAGCGCCTGCCCTTCGGCGGTGGTGAAATCAATCGCCACCGAGCGCTTGCCGCGGTTGGCGCACAGGTAATACGCCGACTCGCTGCTGTCATTGCCGTCGGCGTCCTGCAGGTAGGGCGGGCCCCAACTGCGGGTGTCGTCACCCACGCCGGGGCGCTCGACCTTGATGACATCGGCGCCGAAGTCGGCCAGCACCTGCGTGGCCCAGGGGCCGGCAAGGATGCGCGACAGGTCTAGAACGCGAACGCCTTCGAGCAGATTCATTTCGGCCACCATGTATCGCAGGCCTGCGGCAGCGCGGGCTGCCAGCCGATGGCGTGCTGGAAGGCCTCCGCCAGCGCAATCAGCGTGAGTTCGTCGCCCACATTGCCGATCAGCTGCATGCCGGCGGGCAACTCTCCCGCAGCTACCGGCAGCGGCACCGACAAGGCGGGGTTGCCGGCCAGGTTGGCGTAGGCAGTGAGATCGGCCTGACTGGCCGGCGCCGGGGTACCGAAGGCGAATGCACGCTGGGGCGCAGTCGGCATTACCAGCACGTCGCAACGCGCTAGCCACTGCTGCAGCTGCACCTGCCCGCGATCGGCGAGCTGCGAGGCGGCAGCCAGCTCTGCAGCGCTGCGGCCTTCTGCCCACGACATCAGCTTGACCAGCAACGGCGAGAATCTGCTGCGGTCAGCGGCCCAGGCCTCGGCGTGTTCGACCAACAACTCGGCTTCGCTCATCAGCAGGCCAGCGCGACGTGCGCGTGCCGACGCAAACGCCGGTGCCGGCAGCGGCTTCAGCTGGTGGCCCAAGCCGACCAGCACGCGCAGGCCATCCTCGAATGCCGCCTGCACGTCGGGCGCGATATCGGTTGCATCGAACAGATCCACCACGCCAATGCGCAGGCCCTCCGCATCCGGCGCGGCGTATTGGATGAAGCGCGACTGCGCGCAGTCCGGATCGAAGCCAGACATGATCTGCAGCAACAGGCGCAGGTCACGCGCCGAACGCGTCAATGGGCCAATGTGATCCAGCCGCCTGCACAGGGCAACGGTGCCTCGCGTGCTGATCGCGCCCCAACTGGGCTTGAGCCCAACCACACCGCAATAGCTTGCCGGGATGCGCACCGAACCCATGGTGTCGGTGCCCAGCGCCGCCGCGCACAAACCAGCGGCCACCGCCGCGCCACTGCCACCGCTGGAACCGCCCGGCGTATGACCGTGCCGATGCGGGTTGTGGCAAGCACCATAGAACGGGTTGTCGTTGTCGGCGCCCATCGCCGCTTCGTGCATGTTGAGCTTGCCGACGAGAACCGCGCCGGCTGCGCGCAATGCGGCCACAGCCGGATTATCGGCACTAGCCGGGGCGCTGTGGCGGCGGGTCTCCATGCCAGCGGTGGTGACCATGCCAGCCACATCGATATTGTCCTTGACCGCGATCGGCAGGCCTTCCAAAGGACGCGCCAGGCCACGTTGGCGACGTTGCTGGGACTGCGCGGCCGCAGCCAATGCGCCTTCCGCATCGACATGGATATAGCTGTTGATCTGCGCCTGGCTGGCAGCGATGGCCGCCAGCTGCTGCTCGATCAGCTCCGCGCAGCTGACGTCACCGGCAGCCAGCAAGGCCGCCTGCGCCATCATGTCCATGCTCAACAACTGCGCATCGGCCTTGCTCACGCGGTCTTCCTCAAGCGAAACGTTTGTCGATCAGACGCACCGGCTTCTGCCGTACTTCGATACCGGTCAGCGCCGCCAGCTCACCCGGGGCAGCCAGCACGATGCTCATTTCAACACCGAGGCGCTGGCGCAGCAACGCGGCGAACTCCGCTGCCAGTTGTGCGTCATCCAGTGCGCCACGGGTTTCCACGTGTACGGCCAGATCATCGCGGCCGCCTTCGTCGCGGCTGGCGACGCAGATGAACTCACCGGCAAACGACGCATGCTCTTCCAACACCGGCGCCATCGCCTGCGGGAACACATTGATGCCGCGGATCTTGACCATGTTGTCGCTGCGGCCGAGGAAGCCCTCGATGCGGCGCAGGTTCATGCCCAGCGACGACGGCGTGGTCAGTACGCGGGTCACGTCATGGGTGTTGAAGCGGATGATCGGGTAGATGTCGTCCTTGTACAGGCAGGTGACCACCATGTCGCCGGTATCGCCATCGGTCACCGGCTTGCCGCTGTCCACATCGAGGATCTCAACGTACTGCGCGTCTTCCATCAGGTACAGACCGTCCTGATCCGGGCCCTGCCCGGCAATCGCGCCGGTGTCGCCCACGCCATACCAGTCGTACAGTTCGACACCGCCCCAGGCTGCCGACAGCGACTCGCGCGATTCGCGGCCGAGGTGGCCGCAGATCATCCGCACCGGAATGTCCTTGCCCGGCACCAGGCCGTTCTCGCGGGCCACGTCGGCCAGCTTCTTGATGTAGTCGGCAAAGCCAACAATCACGTTGGCGCCCATGTTCTTCATCAGCTGAACCTGCTGCGCTGAGCGCATCTCGATGCCGGTGCCGGCCGAACAGAACAGTGCCTGCGTGTAATGCGTCACCGCCTCACGCACATAGTGGCCGCCGTTGATCATGCCGTGGCCGTACACCGAGTGCACCACGTCGCCGGGCTGCATGCCCTGCCAGCGGTACAGGCGGGCCAGCAGCAGGCTCTGCACTTCGCGCGAATGCGGCGAGAACACCAGCGGCTGCGGGCGACCGGTGGTGCCGGAGGTGGTGTGGAAAACCAGCGGCTTGTTGCCAGCGTCGGTGCCGTCCTGCCAACCGTGGAAATCGCCCAGCGGCGGATTCGCTTCGACCGAGGCCATGATCTCGTGCTTGCCGAATACCGGCAGCTTGGTGATGTCGTCCAGGCTCTGGATATCTTCCGGCTTGATGCCTGCATTGCCCCACAGGCGCTGATAGAACGGAATCTGCCAGGCGCGGGCTACGCAGCGCAGGAACATCGCGTTCTGCTCGGCACGCAGTTCCTCGCGGCTGATGGTTTTGAACTTGTCGGTGAAGGCCTGGTCCAGCGGGAACTGCTGAAGCAGCTCCTTGACATCGAAGGATTCGAAATAGGTGGCGTAGGTCATGGGGTCTCGACAATCAGCAGGTCGACCAGATGCCTGACATCGTCGATGTCCTGCAATTGGTCGAAGTGGGAGATCAGGGCAGCACGGTGGCCGGCATCGAAGGGACGCGCGGCGTGGTCAAGGCAGTGGTGGAACTTCTCAAGCTGCTGGGCGCGTGACAGCGGCCGTTGCGGCGAGCCGATCGCGGCATCGCGGTGGTTGTGCAGCACGCGGCCGTCACGCAGGGTGACCGTCATCGATTGCGGCACCAGCGCATTGGGATCGTCGCAGTCGTTCGGCACCAGGCTGACCTGGTTGGCGAACGCGGCCAGGCGCACATCGGCGAGCTTGTCCGGCGCATAGGCGGACAAGCCGACCTTGCCATCGAGCAGCACGGTACCCAGCAGGAACGGCAGGCACAGCCGGGCGTAGCTGGTTTCCATTGCGGGCTGATAGCTGCGGCCAACCAAGCGGCGCACCAGCGGCGGTGCCTGCAGTTCAATGCTGGCGACGTTATCCAGATTCAGGCCGTGCTGCTGGCGCAGCTCTATCAGCATGTCCTGCGCGGCATGCGCGGCGCCGCCGGTCGGGAACACCTTGTGGCTTACGGAGAGTATCTGCGCTTCGCGCGCGGCCAGTTTCTGCAGCGATGGTCTGACGTCGAATTCGCCCTCGATCAGCGGTAGATAGCCGAAGGGCCCTTCCAGCATCTCGCGCGGTGCCGGAAAACCATTGCGTGCCAGTTCCCAGCAGCTCAAGGCGGCGCGCGAATTAAGTGCAACCTGCAAGGCCAGCGTCGGCGAGCCTTCCACATGCGCCTGCATGGTGCCGGACAGGTGGCTATAGGTCAGGCCGAGCGCGCGACGCAGCAGCTCCTCGTCCGCGCCATTCAGATGGGCGATGCCAGCTGCTGCACCAAGTGCACCACACATGGATGGCCGGAAGAAGCGCATAGCCGCGCGGCCGCTGATGCCGATCAACGTCGCTATATCGACCGCAACATTGAGCGCTGCGATTAAAGCCTTGCCATCGACCGCCACGCCATCGACGTTTGCGCGCTGCTCGGCGGCGGCAATCAAGGCCGATTGAATAACCGCCAATGGATGCACCACCGCCGGCATATGTACGCAATCAAATTCCTGGCTGTGGATCTGGTAGCCGTTGACCATCGCCGCGCTGGCCGCCGGCAAGGCTTCGCCGGTCACCCAGACCCGCGCGGCATCGCCCGCACCATAGCTGGCGGCACTGCGGCGCACCGTCTGGGTCAGCGGTACCTGCGGACCGGAGCCGGAAAGCCCCACGGCCGCCGAATCCATCACGAACACCTTCGTGGCCGCGACCGCCTCGGCGGAAAGGTCTTCAAAACGCAGCGTGCGCGCATGCCGCAACAGCGCTTCAGTCAATCGCATCAGGCCACCCGCGCCAACATGGCGTTCAAGGCGTCCAGACTGCCGCCATTGGCCAGCGCCTGCACCTGCCCAAAGAGGGGTTGCGCCAGGCCTGCGGATACGCCACCCCATTGCGCCAGGGCCAACGCCTTGGCCAGCACATCCTCGACCGACATCGGGCATTCCGGGTCGCCCCAGGCATCGATGCGCTCGGCCTGCATGCTGCGGCCATCGGCCAACCACAGCTGCACGCTGGCGCCGTAGTGCGTTGGGAAACGCTGGCTGCAGGCTGCATCTTCGATCAGTTTGATGCGCTGCCGCCACGGCGCCAGCTCGGCATCGCTGCAGGCTTCGGCGGTGTAATGCTCAAGTTGCGGCCGCCCGTTGACCAGGATCGAGGCCAGCGCGTGTTGCAGGCTGAACTTGGCCTCCAGCTCGGTCTGCGGCTGCGAGCGGTCGCAGAAGCGCAGGGCCTCGGCATAGGTGTGTACTTCGATGCGTTCAATCTGCACGACGTCAGCGACATCGAGCGTCGCCACCGCTTCCAGCATCGCATCGACGGCCGGATGCGCATGACGGCAAGCCGGCCACGGCTTAAGGCTGGTGCTGTGGATCAGCCAGTCCTCTTCGTCGGCAACCACCAGTTCCGGCACGGCATCCGGCGCGGTGGCGGCAAACAGACCCTGCTCACCTTCCAGTATCCTGCGCGGCCCACGCATGCCCGCCAGCGCCAACTGCGCCGCCAGCCAGCCACTGCGTGCGGCTTCAGCGTTGTGCAATGACTTGGTCGGCACCGGCTCGTGGCGCATCTGCCACAGCCCGCCAGTACGGCTGCCGGCATTGCCCAGCGCGTCGGCCAGCGATTCGGTAGGTAGGTTCAGTACTGATGCCGCCGCAGCCGCCGCACCAAAGGCGCCAGCGGTCGAGGTGGGATGCCAATAGCGGTAGTGCGCCTTGCCCAGCGCACGACCGACACGGATGGTGGCTTCGTAGCCGCGCACGATCGCATCAAGCAGCGCCGCTGCATCCGCGCCTTCGGCCTGCGCTGCAGCCAGTGCCACCGGGATCACCACCGGCCCGGGATGCAGGATGGCAGCGCGATGCACATCGTCCATTTCCAGCACGTTGCCGAGCGCGGCATTGAGCAGCAGCGCGTCGGCTGCACCGCGCCGGCCAGCGCCCAAGGCCACCACATTGCCGCCAGCCTGCGCCTGCACCACCAACTGCAGCTGGGTGGCAATCGGATAGCGCAAGGCAGCCAGGGCGCAACCGAGCCAGTCGACCAGCAACAACGCGGCGCGTTGCCGGGCGGCAGTATCGACTGGCCGTTGCAGGCGCTGGGCGAGCTGTTCGGTAAGGCTGGCAGCAGGCGTGTTCATCGCGCGATGAGGTCTCGGTGCAGGCCCGCAACAGCGGGTTCGGGATGGTGGGAACAGCAACCGCGTGAAAGGAGCATAACCGACTTTGTCCGGACATATCATATGATCCGTCTCCCGAACGCCGCAATCAGCCCCATGCCCCGACTTCTGGATGCCGACACTTTCTTCGACTACCTCGCGCAGGGACCCGAGGTCTTCGCGCCCGGCTGTGCCGGCCATTCACTGCTGTTCGAACACTGGCTGCGCGGTGGCGCCGAGCGCTGCGGCGGGCTGCGTTTCACCGGCGTGCACATTCCCACGGTCAACACCTTCGATTTTTCCGGACTGCACCCGCAGGCACGTCAGCGCACGATCTTCCTGAGCAGCGATCTGCGCAGTTCGTGGCTGGCGGGCCGCGTCGACTACCTGCCGATGACCTATACCGCCACCTGGCGCTGGCTGCGCGAAAGCGTGGCCTTCGACACCGTGCTGGTGCAGGTGGCGCCGCCGGACGAGGACGGCAACTGTTCGCTGGGCATTGCCTGCGACTTCACCCCGGCGGCCTGGCCGCGCGCGACCCGCATCCTGGCGCATATCAACCCGCGCATGCCGCGCACGCGCGGTCCATCCATTCCCTTGTCGCGGATCACCGCCGCCATCGAGCAGGATGCGCCGCTGCTGGCCATTCCCGATCCACCTGCCGATGCTGCGATGGACGCGGTTGCCGCACAGGTCGCTACCCTGGTCGAGGATGGCGCGACCCTGCAGCTCGGCCTGGGCCGCCTGCAATCGGCCGTGCTGCGCGCGGTACGCGAGCGACGCAATCTGCGCATCCACAGCGGCATGGTCTCCGATGGCCTGCTGGGCCTGCTCGAATCCGGCGCGCTGTCGGCGGCACCGGATGCAGTGGTGGCCGGCGTCGCGCTGGGCACACAGGCGCTGTATGACATCGCACCGCGCAGCATCAGCTTCCGCGAAGTTGGCCACACCCACGACCACAACGTACTGGGCGGTATCCCGCGCCTGACCGCCATCAACAGCGCGTTGTCGCTGGACCTGCTGGGCCAGGTGAACGGCGAGTTCCTGTCTGGACGCCAACTGAGTGGTGTCGGCGGCCTGCCTGATTTCCTGCAAGGCGCTCGCCAATCGACTGCTGGTCGCGGCATCATTGCACTCCCTGCCAGTACCCCCAAGGGCGAAAGCAGGATCGTGCCGATGCTAGCCGCCGGTCCCGTAAGCCTCACCCGCGTAGATGCCGACTGCATCGTCAGCGAACATGGCGTAGCTGATCTACGCCATCTCGACGTCCATGCACGGGCCCAGGCCCTGATCGCCATCGCCGCACCCGAACACCGTGAACCCCTGCAGCGCAGCTGGCAGGAACTCTCGCTCAGACTTTGAACAAGGATCTGTACATATGACTGGTACGCGACGCAGCAAGCCCCGCTATGCCGAACTGGGCGACTTATTGCAGGCGGCAATCGAAAAGGGCGAGTACGCCGTTGGTACCTTGCTACCCACCGAACTGGAGCTATGCGAACGCTTCAGCGTCAGCCGCCACACCGCACGCGCGGCTTTGGCGCAGTTGATCAGCGCCGGTCTGGTGCAGCGCCGGCCCGGCGCTGGCACGCGGGTGATCGCACAGAACTCGGCAATGCGTTACGAACACGAGATCGACACTGTCGACCTGCTGATGCAATACGGCAACAGCACCCGCCTGCAGGTGCTGGAGGCCGAGCGCAAGCTGGCCGACCCGCTGATGGCGCAGCGCCTGGACATCCACGAAGGCAAGGAATACCTGCGTCTGCACTGCCTGCGTCTGGAAGAACAGAGCCGCGAACCGATCGCCGTCACCGAAATGTTGATCCCGGTGCGCACCGGTGTACCGACCGAGAAGCTGCTGGAAGTGGCCGGCGCCGCGCGTGCGCTGGCCAAGTTCCTCGACCCGACCAAGCTGTCGCGGGTGGAGCAGGTATTCGACGCCGCCTCGTTTGAAGCGGCTGATGCCAAACTGTTGGACATCAAGAAAAGCGAGCCGGCAATGCGCGTGCAGCGCCGTTACCGTGATGCCAACGGTCGTCTGCTGCTGGTCGCGACCAGCCTGCACCCGCCGGGCCGGTTTGCGTACTCGATGGTGCTTTCACGAAATCACCGCTGATCGAAGCCAACCACGTTTGCGCCACCCGAGACCCGATGTCAGATCCCTGTCATCGGGTTTCTTATGTGCGAGGCCGCCAAAGAGGCAGCCCAGATAAGCGCAGCGCACCCGGGGCATTTGGCGGCAGGCGGCAACATCACCGACACCGGTTCCCCGGGTGCGCTGCGCTTACCCGGGCTACACCGGCCGAGCCAAGCAGCCCCCTTCGGCCGCGCTCCAAGCCTCGCCTACTGAGCTGCCAATGCCCGCGATTCACAGCTGCGGCTTGACACCCCGCAGCCAAGAACTGACGCTTACGCCATGAGTATCGACCTAACCCCTCTTGATCTTCGAGAGCTCAACACTCTCATCCGCGCCGCACAGGACAGGCACAAAGCGCTCACCCAACGTCAACCTGCGGAAAAGGTCAGGCGCAAACTCACCGCATTGGCCAAGCAGACCGGCTATACGATCGAGGAACTGTTTGGCCCCGGCGCAGATGCCGTCGCAGCCAAGAGCAAGCCTGCCCGGCGCAAGGGGCCGAAGGTCAAGCCCAAGTACCGCGACCCGGAAAACCGTTGGAACACCTGGACCGGCCGCGGCAAGATGCCGCTCTGGCTGGCCTCCAAGATCCGTTTCGGGCAGACCGCCACCGACTTCCTGATCCCCGGCGTGGCAAAGCTCACCCCCTCGGAAAAGGTGCTCACCGGCAAGCGCAAGGTGTTCAAGGCGGGCTGAATGCGGCGGACCAGCGATTGATGCCGCTCTTGTAGGAGCTGCGTCAGCCGCGAAGCTGGTAGAAACTGAACTGCGGCGTTGCATGGCTCCCGACGACGGTTGGCTGGTTTGCTTCGCGGCTCCTGCAGCAGCGCTTGTAAGGCCTCTGCCGAGCATGGCTCGGCACTACAGGCTTACGCCTCTCCTGCAAATGGCTGGCGATGCACGCTCTTGCCCCCTCCCTTTGCCGCAGGCAAGGGGAGGGTTGGGGAGGGGTGCTGTTCGCGGTTGATCTGCGACTGATGCATCGGTGGCTTCGCGGCTTACGCCGCTCCTACGGCATTGCTTGTAGGGCCCCTGCCGAGCGTGGCGCGGCACTACAGGTTCATGCCGCTCCTGCAAATGCGCTGGGGGCATCTACCAGTTGGTTGATTCGGCGCAAGGCGCTTTGCAGCTGGCGTCTATTGCTTGCCTGCCCCAATGACAGCCTGAAACCTCGGCTGCGTTGTGCGCCGTCCGGCCTGAATGCCGAAGAAGGCGATATAGCCAAACCCTGCAGTTGAGCGGCGCGCACAAACCCTGCATCAGTCCAGGGCTCGGGCACGCTGCACCAGGCATGCAATCCGTCCGCCTGCACTTTCAATGAAGGCACCAGCAGATGTGCAGCCAGCGCGGTGCGCTCGCGCGCTTCATCCAACACCTGATTCAACAGTGCAGTCGCCGAGCCATCCAGCAGCAGTTGGCTGACCAGCGCCATCACCAGCGGGTGGCCCATCAAACAGATCGACCGCAATGCAGTTGCCAGCGCCTCGGCATGCTGCTCCGAAGGACAGCGCACGAATGCCGTGCGCAGACCGGGGCTGATCGCCTTCGACAAGGTTGATACGTAATACACATGCGCCGGTGCCAACGCCGCAATCGGCGTTGGCTTTTCCACAGCATGATGCCAATACGGATCGTCCTCGATCGCCAGCAGATCCAGCCGCTGCAGCACACGTGCCAGCTCGACACGTCGTTGCGAGGGAATCGTCAGCGCCGTCGGGTTGTTGCAGGTGGGATTGAGGTAAACCACGCGCGCCCCACTCTGCCGCGAGGCACGCTCCAACGCCTCCGGACACATCCCTTCCGCATCGCCATCGACCGGCAGCAAGCGTCGTCCCAACGATCGTGCCGCCTGCAGCAAGCCCGGGTACACCAGGTGATCGCAGAGAATCACCTCGCCTTCCTGGGTCTGGCTGATCAGGATCGATGCCAATGCCGACTGCGCGCCTTCGGCCACCACCAATGCCATATCGACAATATCGCCCAGCATCGGCTGCAACCAGCTGGTCGCTGCATGCCTGTCGGTAGGGCTGCCGCCGGCGAGGTGATACGTCATCAGGTTGGGCGCGTTGCTGCGTGCGAGCACCGCAGCAGCGCCACGTCGCAAGGCGTCATTCAAGGCCAAGGCATCCGGTACCGGCGGCACGTTCATGCTCAGGTCCACCGGTTGGCCGAAGGCCGCTTTCGGCGGTGCGATGAAACTGCCCTGCGGACCGCGCGCTTCGATCAGGCCGCGTCGGCGTGCTTCATCGAAGGCGCGCGTCACCGTGGTCAGGTCGATGCCGAGCTGCTTTGCCAATGCGCGCTGCGATGGCAGGCGATGGCCGGGCACCAGCTCGCCGGTGTTCATGCTGCGCTCGATGCTGTTGACGATGCGCAGGTAGATCGGGCCGTTGCTGCGCAGCGCGCTGTCCATCCAGTTCATCGCCAAACCCCATATTTAACGGCAAAAACTGCGACATCCTGTCGCACCATGTATGGAAGATGTAGCCACGTATTGTTTGCATCAGCGGCGGGTGCCTGCTCACAACCATCGGTCGGTTGGAGCGGGTACCCGCTGTTTTTTGTGCGCGGACAGAACGTCCACGCATGCTGGCGCGCATGCAGATTCATCAGCAGCGGATCAAGGCTTGCCTTGCCAAGCGCAGTAACAGCCCACCGCCAGCAGTCCGCGCGGACGCACGACCTGCCCATCGACCAGCTTGTCGAGAATCGGCTCGACAAAACTATTGGCCGAATTGCAGACCATACCGATGCTGTACGGACCCGCGTAAGCCAGATGCCCTGCCCTGTCCCAGATCGCAACCGCAGGGCTGGCCGGGATATGTTCGGCACCTTCAATCGTTGGCAGTTCTTTCAAACGACCACGCAGATACTCGGGCAACTCACCTGTCGTGCCGGGGCGGCGCACCGCATAGAAATCGATGTTGGCGCGGCGGTACATGCTGATCAGGTAGCTCAAGTGCGCGCCGGTTTCGCGGTTGCAGACCTTGCAGGCCGGGTCCCAGAAATGCACGACGCGTATGCGCCCATTCGCGCCGGCCAGCTCCGGCGGCAGCTTGAGCTGGGTGTCGTCGAAGACGATGGCCTGCTCGGCGAAGCTGGCCTGCTCACTCAGGCCGAAGTACTGCCACAGCGCTATCGCAATACCGGCCATCAGCACACAGCCGGCTGCAATCCACAGCCGCATCCCGCGCCTGCGCAGCGGTGCGCCGTTGGGCGGGCTCACGAGGCGGCGTCCGCGCCAAACTTGTGCTCGTACTGTTCCAGCATCTCGGCGCAGGAGTCGGCCTGGGCACGGCGGTAGATCTCGGTGCGTTCCGGCGCGCGGCTGCGCTGCAGGCACTGTTCGATTGCCGCGCGCTCACTGGCCTGCACATCGGCGGTCTGCGGCCGCGAGCAGACATAGACCAGCGACGCCAGCGCCAGCACCACGAAACCGGCACAGCCCAGCATCACCAGATGAAACCTCAGCTTGTCCCGACGCACAGCAGCTACCCGCATATCCATACAAGATATGCAATGTATCACTTTTGTATGGATATGACCGGAGCGCGGTTAAACGATCGCCTGCACCCGCGTCTCAGGCGCGGCCGAGATGACCTCGGTCAGCTTGGTCAATGCCGCCGCCAGGCTGTGCTGATCCACCGCCCCGCCCAGGGAAAGACGGATGGCATTGCCGGCCTGCTCCTCGATGCTGAAGGCCTCCGAGCTGGCGATACCCAGGCCTTGCGCCTGCGCGGCCTGGATCAGCCGGTACTGGTCCAGCCTTGGCGGCAACGGCAGCCACACATGCAGGCCGGACGGGTGCGCCTGATAGGGCTTGGGCAGGATGCGCGCGGCGATCTGCTGGCGCTGGCGCAGCTCATGCTGGAAGCGGCGCACCATCTCATCGGCCTGGCCGCTGCGGATCCAGTGCGAGGCCACTGCCACCATCGACTGGGTCGGCATCAGCGCGATCGAGCGCAGGGCGTCCAGCAGCGGCTCCATCGGCTCGCCCGGCGGCACAACCAGATAGGCGGTGCGCAGGCCCGGCGCCAGGCACTTGGACAGGGTGGAAACGTAGTAGACCGGGGCATCCGGGTGGCTGTCCACGGCCAG
This sequence comes from Stenotrophomonas sp. STEN022, assembly GCF_056760155.1. Lineage (NCBI taxonomy): Bacteria > Pseudomonadati > Pseudomonadota > Gammaproteobacteria > Lysobacterales > Lysobacteraceae > Stenotrophomonas > Stenotrophomonas sp. STEN022. The sequence goes on along the minus strand of NZ_JBRREG010000039.1, from coordinate 15,810 downwards.
CGGCGGCGCCGCATCGGCGGCCAGCAACCAGTACGGATCGTCCTCCACCACCGCCACGCCATGGCGGCGGGCAATGGCCAGAATGGCCGCGCGCCGGGCCTGCGACATGGTCGCGGTGGTCGGGTTCTGGATGGTCGGGATCAGGTAGATCAGGGCCGGCTTGCGCTGCTGGCAGGCGGCTTCCAGCGCGTCCGGCAGCATGCCTTCAGCGTCCATGGTGATGGAGACGATGCCCCGCTGCAGCACGCGGGCGGCGGCCAGCAGGCCCGGATAGGTCAGCTGTTCGGCGGCGATCAGGTCACCCGGCTGGGTCTTGGCCAGCACGATGGCGCATAACGCGGCCTGCGCACCGGGGCAGATCACCACCCGCTCGGCGGAGACGTTGCCGAGGATCGGCGCCAGCCATTGCACGGCGGCGGCGCGGTCGTCGCGGGAGCCCGCGCCGACGTGGTAACTCATCAGCTCGCCCTGCCCCAGCTGCTGGCTGAGCTGCTGGAAGCCGCGCTCCATGCTCTGCGCGAACGGGCTGCTGCCCAGCAGCGGCGGGATGTTCATGCTCAGGTCGACCGAGGTGGCGCTGTTGCCTGCCGACATGGCGATGAAGGTGCCGCCGGCGCCCTGCGCGTCGAGCAGATCGGACTGGCGCAGCTCGGCGTAGGCGCGGGTAACCGTGGTCAGGTCCACGCCCATCAACTGGGCCAAATCGCGCTGCGGCGGCAGCCGGTCACCGGGTTGCAGCACGCCATCGTCCACGGCATCGCGTACCTGCTGGGCAATCTGCAGGTAGAGCGGACCGCTGCCCTCGGCGAAGGGACGGACCCAGGTCCGGTTGGGCTTTTTCAGGCGTCGGCCTGCGGCTGGCTGCTGCATCGGGTGAACCTTCCCTGCTTTGTACGTGCACCAACCCATACAATGATGTATCTTGTATGGACTTGACTGGATCGGCAATCCTTTTGTAGGCACCGCCGTACGGACAGTGTAGCCGCTCCCGGCCAATGCGCCGGGCATCGGCGGTCCCCGCTCAAGAGCTCCTTCAACAGGGTCGACCTTCAATGAATATCTGCTGGAAACGCATCCGCCCAGCGCTGGCCGCTTTGGCATGCGTGGGCCTGTCTGGCTGCAACTGGGTACTACTGGACTCCAAGGGCGACGTGGGCATTGCCCAGCGCGACCTGATCATCATCTGCATCGCCTTGATGCTGATCGTGGTGATACCGGCCATCGTGCTGACCTTCGTGTTTGCCTGGCGCTACCGCTCCGGCAATACCAAGGCCAAGTACATGCCCGATTGGGCGCACTCGACCAAGGTGGAAATCGTGGTTTGGGGCGTGCCCCTGATCATCGTCGCCGTGCTCGCCGTGATCGTGTGGAAATCCACCCACGAGCTTGACCCTTACAAGCCGCTGGATATTCCCGGCGAGCCGCTGCATGTGGAAGTGATCGCCACCGACTGGAAGTGGGTGTTCGTCTACCCGGACCTCGGCATCGCCACGGTCAACCAGCTCAACTTCCCGGCCGGGCAGCAGCTGGCCTTCGACATCACCTCCAACTCGACGATGAATACCTTCTTCATCCCGCAGCTGGGTGGGCAGATCTATGCAATGGCGGGCATGCGCACGCAGCTGCACCTGGTGGCGAACGAGCAAGGCAAGTTCGATGGCATGTCGGGCAATTACAGCGGCCACGGCTTCTCCAACATGAAGTTCGTCGCCACCGCGATGAGCCAGCCGCAGTTCGATGATTGGGTTGCGCAGGTGCGGCAGTCGCCGGATCAGCTGAGCTTCGCCGAATTCAAGCGCCTGGCCGCGCCCACCCGCAAGGAACCGGTGCGCCACTTCGCCAGCGTCGAGCCGCTGCTGTTCAAGAAGGTCATCGACCAGTTCATCGGCGTGGGTGAGAACACCGCGGCCACGTCCGGCCACAACGCAGAACCCAAGGCCTCCCAGGAGTAATGAGCATGTTCGGTAAGTTGACGTGGGACGCCGTGCCGTTGCACGACCCGATCGTCGTGGTGACATTGGCGGGCATGGTGCTTGGCGGCATCGCATTGCTCGCCGCCGTCACCTATTTCAAGTTGTGGGGCGTGCTGTGGCGCGACTGGTTCACCACCGTGGACCACAAGAAGATCGGCATCATGTACATCGTGGTGGCGCTGGTGATGTTGGTGCGCGGCTTTGCCGATGCACTGATGATGCGCGCGCAGTTGGCCGCGGCCGGCCCCGGCAGCGATGGTTTCCTGCCACCGGAGCACTACGACCAGATCTTCACCGCGCATGGCGTGATCATGATCTTCTTCGTGGCCACACCGTTCGTGGTGGGCCTGATGAACATCGTGGTGCCGCTGCAGATCGGCGCGCGCGACATGGCCTTCCCCTTCCTCAATGCCTTCAGCTTCTGGATCTTCGTGGTCGGCGCTGCGCTGATGATGATCTCGCTGGGCCTTGGCGAGTTCGCGATGACCGGCTGGGTGGCGTACCCGCCGCTGTCCGGCATCGAGTTCAGCCCAGGGGTTGGTGTTGATTACTACATCTGGGCATTGCAGGCCTCCGGTGTCGGCACATTGCTGACCGGCGTCAACCTGTTCATCACCATCCTGCGCATGCGTGCGCCGGGCATGACCTTGATGAAGATGCCGGTGTTCACCTGGACCGTGCTGGTCACCAGCGTGATCATCATTGCCGCGTTCCCGATCCTGACCGTCGCCCTCGGCGCGCTCACCCTGGACCGCTACCTGGACTTCAACTTCTACACCAATGACCTGGGTGGCAACCCGATGATGTACGTCAACCTGGTGTGGGCCTGGGGCCACCCGGAGGTGTACATCCTGGTATTGCCGGCGTTCGGTATCTTCTCCGAGATCACCGCCACGTTCTCGCGCAAGAAGCTGTTCGGCTACAAGTCGATGGTGGGTGCAACGCTGGCGATCGGCATCCTGTCGTTCGTGGTGTGGCTGCACCACTTCTTCACCATGGGCTCCGGTGCCAGCGTCAATGCCTTCTTCGGCATCATGACGATGATCATCGCGATCCCGACCGGCGTGAAAATCTTCACCTGGTTGTTCACCATGTACGGCGGCCGCGTCGAGTTCAGCGTGCCGATGCTGTGGACCATCGCCTTCCTGGTCACCTTCACCATCGGCGGCATGACCGGCGTGCTGCTGGCCATCCCCGGCGCGGACTTCCTGCTGCACAACAGCCTGTTCCTGGTGGCCCACTTCCACAACACCATCATCGGTGGCGCGCTGTTCGGCTACCTGGCTGGCTTCGTCTACTGGTTCCCGAAGGTGTTCGGTTTCACCCTCAACGAGCGTCTGGGCAAGTGGTCGTTCGCCTGCTGGATCATCGGCTTCTACCTGGCCTTCATGCCGCTGTACATGCTGGGCTTCATGGGCATGACCCGACGCATGAACCAGTACGACAACCCGGCGTGGACGCCCTACCTGATTGCCGCCTTCGTCGGCGCGCTGTTCGTGCTCGCAGGCATCGTGCTGATGCTGGTGCAGATCTACGTCAGCGTCCGCGACCGCAAGCAGAACCAGGACATCACCGGCGACCCGTGGAATGCGCGCACGCTGGAATGGCAGACGCCCTCACCGCCGCCGTTCTACAACTTCGCCGTGGTGCCCAAGGCCGACACCCTGGACGCTTTCCACGAAGCGAAGAAGCAAGGCCTGCCCAAGCCTCCCAAGCACTACGCGCCGATCCACATGCCGCGTAACACCGGAGTGCCGCTGATCCTCAACATCTGGATCCTGGCGCTGTGCTTCGCCTTGATCTGGCACATCTGGTGGCTGGCCGGTGCGAGCTTCGTGGCGATGATCGTCACCTTGATCGTGCGCTCCTACGACGAGGACGTGGATTACTACGTCAGCGCCGAAGAAGTGGCCGCCATCGAGAACCAGCACCAGAACAAGCTCAAGCAGCACAGGGTGATTGCATGAACATCATGTCCAATGTCGCCGTAGACAACGCACAGGCGGCCGAGCACAGCCATGACGACCATGGCCACGACCAGGGCGGCATGAAGGTCTTCGGCATGTGGGTCTACCTCATGTCCGACCTGGTGCTGTTCGGCTCGCTGTTCGCCTCCTACGCGGTGCTCAGCAACGCGTATGCAGGCGGCCCGACCGGTGCCGAGCTGTTCTCGCTGCCGTTCGTGCTGGTGGAGACCTTCCTGCTGCTGGTCTCCAGCATCACCTACGGCCAGGCCGTGCTGGCGATGCACCGCCAGGACAAGCGCGCGGTGCTGACCTGGCTGGGCGTGACCTTCGCACTCGGTGCCGGCTTCATCGGCATGGAAGTGTATGAGTTCAACCACCTCATCCACATTGGCGCCGGCCCCACCACCAGCGCCTACCTGTCCGCGTTCTTCGCGCTGGTTGGCACGCACGGCCTGCACGTGGCCAGCGGCCTGATCTGGATGGCGGTGGTAATGCACCAGGTGAAGCGTCGCGGCCTCACCCCGACCAACGTCACCCGCATCTCCTGCCTGAGTCTGTTCTGGCACTTCCTGGACCTGGTCTGGATCTGCGTCTTCACCTTTGTCTATCTGATTGGAGTGTTCTGAACATGTCCGACAACGACACCTCCCGCGCCGGCAGCGGACATGGCTCCACCAGGTCATACCTGATCGGCTTCGTGATCTGCGCCGTGCTCACCGTCATCCCTTTCATGCTGGTGATGAACCCGACGCTGTCGCGGCCACTGACGATGGCCCTGCTGGTCGGCTTTGCCGTCGTGCAGATCATCGTGCAGCTGGTGTACTTCCTGCACATGAACCGCTCCTCGGAGGGCGGCTGGAACCTGGCCAGTTTTGTTTTCACCCTGGTCATTCTTTTCATCGTGGTAGCGCTCTCGATCTGGATCATCTGGAGCATGCACTTCCACATGATGGTCAACTGACGCACGCAACGGGCCGGCACACCATGCCGGCCCGTCGCATGCAGTTCGGCTGTCCGTCCTTCATCGACCATAGCCATGTCCCGCACCAACACCCCCGCCACCGGCCTCGCCGCACTGGCCCGCAAACTGCACCTGTCCACCTTCGCGATAAGCGCCGCCACCCTGCTACTGGTCGCCTGCGCCGCAAAGCCAAAAGTGGATTTCTACGGCAAGGACATCGCCTGCGAAGCACTCGGCCAGCAATGGACGATGCCCGACAGCACAGGCGTAAGCCGCAGCCCGGCCGACCTCAACGGCAAAGTGACGTATCTCTTCTTCGGCTTCACCAGCTGCCCGGACGTCTGCCCCACCACCATGGTGGAGTTGAACCGCGTAAAGCACCTGATGGGCTCGGACGCCGACAAACTGCAGGTGATCTTCGTCACCGTGGACCCGGCCCGCGACACCCCCGCCGTCGCCGAAACCTACGTAAAAGCCTTCGATCCCACCGCGACCGCACTGGTAGGCAATGACCAGCAACTGGCCGCAATGGCAGCATCCTTCAAAGCCTTCTACGACCGCGAAGAAGGCAAACACCCCGGCGCCTACTCGATGAGCCACACCGCAGGCGGCTACGTATTCGACCGCCAAGGACGGCTGCGTCTGTTCGCCCCCTACGGCATGCCGGTAGAGCAGTTGTTCTCGGATGTGCAGCGACTAACGCTGGAGCCAACACGCCCCAACCCAGCAATCTGTGACACAACCGGATAGCCCCAAACCCACGCGATCCAAGCCCCTCTCCCGCCCGCGGGAGAGGGGTTGGGGTGAGGGCAGAACAAAACCCTCAAACTCAAACCTCCAAAACCTCAACCAAACTCAGCTGTGAGAACCAAAACCCCTCACCTCTCAACACACCCACCACCAACCTCCCCACCCGCAACAAACGCCCCAACCGCCTCAACAAAACACCCAGGCGCAAAGTAAGACAGCAAATGCGCCCCACCCTCCACCGTACTGAAGCTCACCTCCCCAGCCTTCCCCAGCACAGCCGCATGCTCCACCGCCCCCGCATACGCCGTATTCGGATCCAAGGTCCCATGCACAACCAAGGTCCTGGGTAACGCAGCAGGCGACTTCCCAAACCAAGCATCCTTCGCATAAGCAGGCACAGGCGCCCCGACCAGAAACCCCGGGATGGCGCTGACAAACAAGGCCCCAGCAGCCTCCTGCTCCACCAGCTCGCGCGTAAGCCCCGGCCGCGCATTGTTCTCCGACGCCGAGATCAACATCACCAGCGGCAACGAAGGCTGGTTGTTACCGCCCTGCCCCATCCCCGCCATCGCCGTCTTCAACTCCGCCACCGTCGCCAGCAGCGCGGACGTATCGTCCACCGCCAGCCCATCAACGATGTCGGGAATACGCGCACGCAGCGCAGGGAAGTTCAGCAGCGAGCCCAGCAACCGGCGCAGATCACCACCCGGCACCTCGTGCTTCCACGGCGCCGTCGGCGCAGCGGCCAGCACACGCTGATAGACCGCCACCTTCTGCTCGCCCAGCACCGCACGCCCCACTGCATCAACCAGCGCCGTGCGCCGGCTCAGATCCCACTGCTCGGTGGTCTCCAGTGGCACCAACCCATCCAGGATCAAACCATCCAGCGGCATCGGCGCCACCTGCAGCGCACGCAAGGCCAGCTGCGTGCCATACGACACCCCGTACAGATAGGTCGGCCCACTGCCGCGATAGCGCGACATCAGCAGCGCAAGGTCCTGCGCCGCCTCAGTCACCGAGAACGCCTGCGTGCGCGCCGCATCCGCATACATCGCGCCAATGCAGCCGCCCCACTCGTCCCCCGCCAGCGCAACGCCATCCGCGCTGTCCGCCGCCTCCTGCACCGGGCAGATGCGCTCCGACCGGCCCACGCCACGGTGATCCGGAATCACCAGGTCATAACCAGGAAACGCACGCCGGAAGGTCGCGACCACCGGATACAAGGACGCGCCGGACTCACCAGGCCCACCAGCCAACAACCAAACCTCACCGCGCCGCTCCACCGTCTCGGCAGGAAACCACCGCGCGAACAGCTTCAGCGAACCATCGGCGGGCGATTCGTAGCGCAGCGGAACATGGGTGGTGACACAGAGGCTGCCTTTCAGCGCAGGAGACGAATCCGCTTCGGCGCAGGCCACCGGCGCCTCGAAAGCCAGCTCCGCGCGCGCGGGAAGCGCTGCAAACAATGCAGCCGCAAGAACAACAGATCGAAACATCGACTTTCATCCCCTGATGAGCAGGCGACAGCATGCCAGTGTGTTGGGGTACCGGGAATGTCCATCGGTAATGGGCTGCGGAGCAACGAGAGAACCAACTTGCCGCAAATTGGCGCCGCGCTCTTACGAGCTCCGGGGAGAATGCCGAAGCGAACCTCTTTAATATCGCTGCAATCCGCCGGATTTCAGCTCAACAAGGCCCAAGAATCCTTGGTCCAAGCGATAATCCACGCCAGAGATAACCAATCGAATCAGCCGGAGACCAACATGCGGTTTGTTTACTTACTTCTCTGCATCGCTGGCACCGCCCTGCCCCTCGCCCAGTTTGTGCCGTGGCTATCCGCCAACGGCCTCAATGTGCCGCTCTTACTGCAACAGGCGACGTCCAGCAAAATCGCCGCGTTCGCCTGGGCGGATGTCCTCATTTCGGGGCTTGCGACAATTGCACTCATCTGTGCCGAGGGACGCAGGTTGGGAATGCGCCACCTGTGGCTGCCGCTGTCCAGCATCATGGTTGGCCCGTCGCTGGCGTTACCGCTGTTCCTATTACTCAGGGAGCGGCACTTGGCGACCCGCAAAGCCTGATGGTTCACTAGATTTTGACGATGAAGAGACCTGAATAGTCGATGCCGTACAGCAGCGGCATAGCCCGCTGACCGGCCGACCTCAACGGCAAGGTGACGTATCTATTCTTCGGCTTCACCAATTGCCCGGATGTCTTCCCCACCATGGTGGAGTTGAAACGCGTAAAGCACCTGATTCGCTCGGATGCCGACAAACCGCAAGTGATCTTCGTCAGCGTGGACCCGGCACGCCCGCCCCGCCGTCGCGGAGACCTACGTCAAAAGCCTTCGACCCAACTGCGACCGCGCTGGTAGGTAACGACCTGCAGCTGCCCGCAATGGCGCTATCGTTCAAAGCTCTCTACGACCGCGAAGAAGGTAAGCCCCCGGGAGGCGTATTCGATGAGCCACACCCAGGCGGCTATGTATTCGGCCACCAAGGACGGCTGCGTTTGTTCACGCCACACGGCATACCGGTATAGCAACTGTGCTCGGACGTGCAGCGGTTCCTACGTTGCTGATATCACAGCGGAGCCTAGCCGTCAGCCGACCAGCGCGCTAACACGAAAGCCCCTCTCCCTACGGGAGAGGGGTTGAGATAAGGGCTGGCCCATTGGCTCACTTAAATATCTAACGACGAACTAGCTAAATAGGTTCCAACGCCAACCCGACAAATGCTCACTCACCTTCGTCTGAGCTATCAGATTTTAGATCGGCGAACTTTGCAGCCATTGTGGGATTCCCCTTTGTTAGCTTCTTTACTGTCAGATCATCAGCCTTATTGTTGGCGAGACGCAGATTATTCTCTGATCCGAGCAAAGCTTCCTTTGTCTTCTGCAGATGATCAATCGTCTTATCTATCTCATCAATGGCTGTCTTGAACTTCTTCGACGCTAGTTCATAGTTCCGTGCAAAACCAGTCTTGAACGAATCAAGCTCGCTCTCGAAATTGGTGATATCGATATTCTGCGCTCTCACCTGTATAAGCTCCGTCTTGTACTTCAAGGAACTCTGAGCGGCGTTTCGCAGCAATGTGATCATCGGAATGAAGAACTGCGGCCGCACCACGTACATCTTCTGATAGCGATGAGACATATCCACAATCCCTGAGTTATACAACTCACTATCAGGCTCAAGGAGCGACACAAGAACCGCATACTCGCAACCCTTTTCGCTTCGATCCCTATCGAGCTCTTTCAAGAAATCTTCATTCTTTTTCTTTGTCGCGGTCTCGTCATTCTCGTTCTTCATTTCAAACATGACTGAAACCAACTCGACCCCAGAATCATCCAAGTCGCGAAAAATGTAGTCGCCTTTACTTCCAGTCCGCGCGTCGTTGTCCTTCTCGAAGTACGCCTTCGGAAATGCCATTGCACGAACTCGATTGAACTCAATCTCGCAGTGTTGCTCCAACGTCTCACCCACCATCTTGGTAGATAGCTTAGCTTTCATGTCTCTGAGGCGATGAATCTCCTCCTCACGATCTTTGATCTGAGTCTCGTACTTATCCTTGAGAGATTTTTCTGAAATTTGCTTCTCAAGAGTGGCGCGCTCAAGACCGCTTTTTAGCTGTTCTCGCTCCTTCTCCACAACACTAACGGCCTGAGCGATGGCAAGTTGCTGAGTCAGTTCGCCGGCATTCAATTTTGTCACCAAGGTCTGAATCTCAACCTCCTTGGCGGTGATCGCTTTGTACAACTCACTCGCAAGCTTCGCTTCAGCGAGCTTCGCAGAAGCCTCACTTTCACGTTTCACCTGCTGGATCTCAACCGCTAAGGCGTCTCGCTCTTTCTCTATAGCGCCCAAAGCCTCAGCAATGGCCAGCTTCCCGGCCATCTCACTTGCCTCGAGCGCCCCTCTTAGCTGAACCATCTCGGCGTCCTTCGCTGAAATCGCCTTCTGCATATCGCCGGCAGCTTTCATCTCAACGAGCTCAAGCGCGCTCTTCCCCTCCTTCGCAGCCAGCTGCAGCCGCTCCTCAAGCTGCCTCTCGAAGTCGATATCTCGAACTTGGCTCAATATCTTCGCGTATCCAACCTCATCAATCTTGAAGGCAGTTCCGCAATGCGGGCAGACAATATCGTTCATGATCACTCACCTCTAACTTTTCGCAGTACTTGAACCAACATATCCGGCACTACTCCCTGAGCCTTTAGTGTTGCTACCCGATACGCGTACTGATTCTTTGCGAGGCTGATGCCAGCCGCCACCTCGAACTCGCAGCAAGCGGCCTGCCATTCCCCCCAGTTATCATCTAGAAATGACTCGAGATGATCTCGAAATATAGCCACTCGGTCAGCCACAATTTCTAAAGGAAAGTCCTCTTCATTCATTCCAAAGTACTTCAATGCCGCGCGATTTCCAGCAACATGACTCGCTCGCTCTTTTTCGATCAGGGCAACCGCCTTGCCATTCCTTTTCGCGCGCTCCTCAAAGCCGACATCTGCATCGAAAAGCGCATACGCCGGCACACCTATAGCTGTCAAAATTGCATGCACGAGAGGGATTGAATTCTTCCCTCCTACCGGAACAACCGAGATGCCTTCAGCCTCCAGTGCCCCCAACTGCGCCCGGTCGCCGATGCCGCAGAATACGGATGCCTCCGTAGTCCCCTCCACAAGGAAGGCACGATTCGCGAAGAGCGCGATAGATAGCTGATTCGCAACAACACTATCTAGTTGACGATCCACAACATTGGTATCAAGCACGCCATCAAGTAGAAGTTTTACATCAGCAACCGTTGCGTGATGAAGCGACACAGTCGGAACTTTGTCCGATGATCTAGTGAGGCGTCGAACCTGGTGAAAACTCCTTGCCTCAACAAAATGAGGGCTATGTGTTGCGTAGACAACTTGAACTCGCTTATCCACATCCTCAGCTAGAGACCTAAGAACTTTAGCGAAAGTCTGCGCTTGAATGGGGTGTTGAAACAACTCTGGCTCTTCAATGGCAAGACAAATAACGCCATCTGACGACGCGGCACCTGACTGCGCCAAGAGTTGGAGGGCTGAAATCAGCAAAGTCCGCTGAAATCCATGCCCTTGTCGATCGATGGAAGTTTCCGCAGTTCCGTCTACCACAACAAGCTCGAAGGTGGTCCTTGGAGCCTTCATTTCGACTTCGGCCGGCGAAACCGTGACGGCTCGTCCGGGTGAGTAAGATCCAACTACGCTATTGAGCTGATCCGTCATTGCATCAAGCTGGGCCTTGAACTTCTCCTCGTAAACCTTCTGCTGTCGCGTGCGTGACTCTTCAACAATCTTCGCAATCTCTTCATCAGCTGCTGCGCGGTTTACTGATCGTTCGAGTATCCTTCCAATGATACTTGCCCTACCGTCGGCCGATTCTTCGCTAGCCCTTAGATCCGCGGTAACCAGAACAAAGTCGAAGAGTCCACTCATCTTCCCACCGCTGTTGAATCCGAAGAAGTTGGTCTGAAGCGTCTCCGGCGCATCGACAAGCATGTCCGTGTGCTGAGACTCCCAAGTCGTCATGGCCTGATCCACAGCTGCGCCGGTAGCCGCCGCAGGGAGTCCTAGATCCGCTCGGGCAGCGCGCAAGGCGGCGTAGGCGTCCTTCCTACCCTTGGCACCATCTATAGATTTAATTGCCTCAAAATCCGGGAATCCCTTTGCGTTCGCCGAGAGCACTTCAGCACCATCAGGACTCCGACGTTTCCATGCGGTGAAGGTATCGACACCAGCAGGCGCATACTTGCCGAGCGCTTCGCGATCCTTCTCTGTCAGATCTCCGAATGTAACTTGAACCTCTATGTTCTCGGAGGTATTACTAAAGGAACAATCTTTCTCCGTCAGCGCGCCTGGCTTGCCATTGAAATACCAGTCAAGAGCCCGCAACACAGTCGACTTGCCTGCACCATTCGGGCCAATAAACGTCGTTATGCAATCGAACGGAATAGATACATCCGTCAGCGCTCGAAAGTTCTTGATGCGCACCAAGCTTATCTTCACTAGATCTCCTTTTCCCACAACAATAAATCCTAGCCACAGGCTGCGCGTCCAGCGCAAGAAGTATTTCTTCGCTTTCAGAAATAGCAGGTCGATAGTTCCATCCACACCAGCGAACATGACCCCCAGCAGTCCTGACGAATCCCATTTTTTTCCGTCAGCTCTGGCAACAGTATTTTTCGTAAGAGAGTCCCCCAAGCTCCAATCCAGCGAATGCTGTAGCATCCAGCTTGCCATAGATAGCGGCATTTCGTTACTTACTACTCAGCGGTCAAAACTCATGGAGAGTGCGATGCAGCAGTACAGAGATATCAACGGCGACTCGGGCGTGGCGGAGTATCAAATCGAACCCGGGAAAATTATCGTCCGGTTCTCGAAAGGGGGCACCTACCTATACGACAGCACAAAACCCGGCGCCCGTCATGTCGAGGAGATGCAAAGGCTTGCGCGGGCCGGAGACGGGCTCAATGCTTATATCAACAAATTTGTGCGCAAGGACTACGCAGAAAAAATAGATTGATTTAAGCAGGTCATTGGGCGGAAATTTCCTGACCACATTAGAAGCCACCGATCTATGATCTGTGGCTTTTTTTGCCACGCTTACACATAGGCGAAAAGTTTCGGCGCTACTACTGCAGTCACTTCGATTTTTAACTGGGACTCACAACTTGTAAACCACCAAACCGCCTCCGATACTCCCCCGGCGACAACCCTACAATCCGACTGAACACCTTCCGGAACGAGCCCGGGTCGCTGTAACCCACGTCCCAGGCAATCCGCTCCAGCGGCACGTTACTGGTCTGCAGCATCTCGCGGGCTCGGGCCACGCGTACGCGCTGGCAGTATTCGGTGGCGGTCATGCCGGTGGCTTTCTGGAAGCGGCGCAGGAAGGTGCGCTCTTCCAGCCCTGCACGTTGTGCGAGTTCGGCGGATGCACCCTGCTTGGCATGGGTGTCGTGCAGCCATTGCTGCACGGCCAGCACTGCGGCGTCGCCGTGCGTCAGGCGTGGCGAGAAACTGCTGTAGTAGCGCTGTTGGCGGCCGGGTGGATCGATCAACAGCGTGCGCGCGACATCCAGCATTACCGCGGCGCCGAGGTAGCGGTCCACCAGCCGCAGGCCGAGGTCGGTCCAGGCCATGGCGCCGCCTGCGCTGAAAATGTCGCCACCGTCGATGAGCATCTGGTCCACGTCCAGCGTCACGTCCAGAAAGCGTGCGGCCAGCAGCTCTGCATACTGCCAGTTGGTGGTGATGGTGCGGCCGGCCAGGCGCCCGGTTTCGGCCAGCAGGAATGCGCCGGCGCAGACCGATGCGAGCGTGGTGCCGTCGTCGTGCAGTGCGCGCAGCCAGTCCAGGTAGGGCGCGGCGGCTTCGGTGGAAATCGGCGGCTGCATGCTGGGCGGCAGGATCATTACCTGCGGTGTGCCGGTTGGCTGCTGGCTTGAGCTGTAGACGGCCTGCGGCGCTTGGCCGGGCGCTTCAATGCGCCAGTGTGTGACCTGCAGTTCGGGGTCGGCGGGTGCTGCGCGTTCGCTGGCGAGCCGGCCGGCCAGGGCGAACAGGTCGGTCAGGCCGAGCACTGCCGCCAGCTGGGCGCCGGGATACAGCAGGATTCCCACTTGGATGTGACCGTCGGTGCGCATCTGTCGGTACCGCCCTCAAGAATGTCGGTAGCGCCTCTTCGTGGTGGCAGGCCGGTCACGGAGACTTCTCCCACACCATTCAACCACCCATCAGGGAGCCGTACATGAGCAAGCGCGCCATTATCGTCGTCGATCTTCAGAATGAATACCTTGCCTCCGGCAAGCTACCCTTGGTGGGCATTGATGCCGCCACCACCAATGCGGTGCGCGTGATTGCCGATGCACGGGCCAAGGGCGTGCCGGTGCTGCATGTCCGCCATGAGTCTGCCAGCAGTGATGCGCCGATCTTCGTGCCGGGCTCGAACGGGGTGCGGATCATGGTCGATGTCGCACCCATCGGCAATGAACCGGTGATCGTCAAGAACCACGTCAATTCGTTCCGCGATACCGATCTGAAGCAGCAGCTTGAGGCGCGCGGAATCGAGGATGTGGTGGTGGTTGGTGCGATGAGCCATATGTGCGTGGACGCGGTGGTGCGTGCATCCGCCGACATGGGCTATGCGGTCACCGTGCTGCACGACGCCTGCGCTACGCGTGATCTGGAATTCAACGGGGTTGTGGCACCGGCTGCCCATGTGCATGCGGCGATGATGGCGTCGTTTGAGTTCGGGTATGGGCGGGTTGTTGCTACGGATGCGTATCTGGCGGGGTGATCGCGCCGGTGGCTTTGGCGATGGCTTTCAACTGGGTGTGTCTGGTACAACGCGGCACGGCGTTGCGGAGCAACGCTGGCCCGAACTACTGGACTTACACAATGCGATTCAAACCATCTCGCCTGGCTTCCCTTCTTCTGCTGGGCGTTGCTGCGCCGGCGTTTGCCCAGACAACCATCTGCAAGATCGAGGGTGATTCGATTGGCCCCGATATGATCTCCTGGGACACCAAGACGCAGCGGGCGCAAGTGAAGCTGCTGGGCGAGGATTTGCAGGGGAAGGTGACCTGGAAGCGGAAGCACGATGATCTTGGCGACAAGGTCAATTTGAGCTTTACGCCTGCTGATCCGCTGTTTGGGGATGAGTATGAGTTTGTGGTGTTCCCTACCGAGAGTGGGCATCGGGTGATGGGGGTTGGGTACAAGTACTACAACGGGGTTAAGTATTTGAATATCAGCCAGGGGAACTATGTGGCTGTTTGTAGCTCGTTGTAGGTCTGAAGCTGGTTGTTTGGTTTTGTGGGAGCTGCGTTAGCTGCGAAGCTGGGGGTGCTTGAGATGTTGGTTTGTTGCGAAGAGCCCCCCTCCCCAGCCCTCCCCTGCGCTGTGCGCAAGGGAGGGGGTTTGAGCCCACTTCGCTTCATGCGCAAAGTAAGGGTTTTGAGACTTGCTTTGCTTCAGGCTGACGGAAACCAACCCTACTGATTGCATCCATCAGGGCTTCAGCAACACCTTGCCTTTGCGTCCGGGCAGCAGGCTCGCCGTCACCGCTTCGGCAACATCAGCCAGCCCGTAGATAGCCTGCACCGGCAGTTCCAACTCGCCGCTCAACACGCGCTGCAACAGTTCGCCGACCAGTCGGCGTTTGTTCTCCACCGACATCTGCTGGCTGACCTTGCTGCCCCAGAAGCCCTTCACCGTGGCCTGTTTGAAGATCAGGTCGCCGGAGGGAATCTGCATGGCTTCGCCGGCCATGGTGCCGAACGAGACCAGCGTGCCGTTGTCGCCCAGCAGTGACACCAGATCCGCGCTGGCCTGGCCGCCGATGGAATCGACTGCGGCGTGTGCAAGCGTGTCGCCAAGCAAGGCCTGTGCGCGCGCCTTCCAATCCGGCTGCGTAGTGGACAGCACGTTGTCGATGCCCAGTGCCTTCAGTTCGTCGACACCTGCATCGCGACGTACGAGCCCGAGCACATGCACGCCGCGTGCGGCGGCGAGCATGGCCAGGGTCTTGCCGACGGCGCCGTTGGCGGTGTTCTGCACGATCCATTGGCCCGGTTCGGCCTGCAGGAATTCAAGCAGCATCAATGCGCTCAGCGGCATGGCGATCAGCTGTGCTGCGGCTTCATCGGCGATGCCGTCCGGCACAGGGATGACCATGCGTGCGGGCGCGATGAAGTATTCGGCCCAGGTGCCGTGTACCGATGCGGCCATGACGCGCTGGCCGATGGCGATGCCCTGCACGCCCTCGCCCAGTGCTTCGACGATGCCTACCGCTTCACTGCCACCGATTGCCGGCAGCGTGGGCTTGTAGCCGTACTTGCCGCGTACGGTCCACAGGTCGTGGTTGTGGATGGGCGCAAGCAGGGTCTTGATCCGTACTTCGCCCGGGCCTGGCTGCGGGATGGGGCTGTCGCCCAGGGCCAGCACGTCGGCCGGTTCACCGAAGGTGGTGTGGATGGCGCTACGCATGTTTGTCTCCTGTTGCGAGGGGGAGAGCCGTGGTCAGAGTTCTGGCATCAACTTCGTTTTTGTGGGTGCGGGGGGGGGGGGGCCCAAGCCGCCAAACGAAAAAAACACCACGAAAGAATTGGGATAGACGAAGAAAACCAGGGAG
>NZ_JBRREG010000038.1:0-39603 GCF_056760155.1 Stenotrophomonas sp. STEN022 | reverse complement strand
GAGTACCAACCCATCGCCCGCCGACAGGGCGGAAGGAACAGCTTGCGAACCACTGGTTCACTGCTCCTTGAACGCCCCTGCGCCTGCGCAACAAAAATGCCACCGACGGAGCAGTGGCAAGGAGAGAGAGAGATGAACCGATGTTTTCATGTGGTTCCATCCTGCATCCCAAACATGTTGGGAATTTGTCTAAAACCGACTTTATTTCGTGCAGAGATTGCTGGTTTACAACACGTCAGACGCGATCCAACCCGCAATGACATGGACCACCACATCCGCACCGGCGAAAGCGCACACTCAACGCAGCCAAGGAAGTCACAGTCCCAATGCGAAACAGACAGAAGGGGCCTGCTGGCCCCTTCCGTTTACACCTACCGGCGGCCAGACGATCAGCCGCGATAGCCATTGGTGATGGGATAGCGCCGTTCGCGGCCAAAAGCACGCCGCGACACCTTCGGTCCCGGCGCAGCCTGGTGACGCTTCCATTCGCTGATCCGCACCAGCTTCAGCACCCGGTCCACGACTTCCGGCGCATAACCGGCAGCAACGATGTCTTCGCGCGACTGTTCCTGATCGATGTAGCGGTACAGGATGCCGTCGAGCACGTCGTAGGCTGGCAGCGAGTCCTGGTCGGTCTGGTTCTCACGCAACTCGGCCGAGGGCGCACGGGCAATCACCGCAGGTGGAATCACCGGCGCGCCGCCCACCGTATTGCGCCACTTGGACAGGCCGTAGACTTCCGTCTTGTACAGGTCCTTCAGCGGCGCATAGCCACCGCACATGTCGCCGTAGATGGTGGCGTAACCCACCGCGTACTCGCTCTTGTTGCCGGTGGTCAGCAACAGGCCGCCAAATTTGTTGGACAGCGCCATCAGGATCACGCCCCGGCTGCGCGACTGCAGGTTCTCCTCGGTGACATCGGCCGCCTGCCCTTCAAACATTGCCGACAGCGACTGCATCAAGCCCTGGAAGGCCGGCTCGATCGGCACCGTCTCCAACTTCACGCCCAGCGCGCGGCACTGCTCCACCGCCAGATCATTGGACAGGTCGGCGGTGTAGCGCGATGGCAGACTAACCGCGGTAACGTTGTCCGCACCCAACGCATCAACCGCCAGCGCCAGCACCAGCGCCGAATCGATGCCGCCGGACAGGCCCAGCCATACCTTGCTGAAACCGTTCTTGCCGCAATAGTCCTGGATACCGCGGGTAACCGCGCGCCAGGCCAATGCATCCATGCTCTCATCGCCATCGTCGATCCAGCGCAGCGGCATGAAGCTGCGCCCAGCGACGTTGTATTCGACCACCAGCATTTCTTCGGTGAACGCCACGGCGGCTGGATGCACGGTGCCATCGCCATCGGCCACGACCGAAGCGCCATCAAACACCACCGCGTCCTGACCACCGACGGTGTTGACGTAGGCGATGGCCACGCCGGTTTCGCGACTGCGCTCGGCCAGCAGCGCATCGCGCTGGGCGTGCTTGCCACGTTCGTACGGCGAGGCGTTGGGCACCAGCACCAGCTCGGCACCGGCCTTGACGGTGGCGGCCAGCGGCTCGGGGAACCAAAGGTCTTCACAGATCACCAGGCCCAGCTTCACGCCGTTGACCTCGAATACACAGTTACCACCGTCCGGGTCCACGTCGAAGTAGCGTCTTTCGTCGAACACGGCGTAGTTGGGCAGCTCGCGCTTGCGGTAGGTGCTGGCGATGGCGCCATCACGCAGTACGCTGGCGGCGTTGTAGACCACCGCACCGGCGCTCTGCGGCCAGCCAACCACGGCGACGATGCCCTGCACTTCGGCTGCAACCCGCGCCAGCGCCTGCTCGCAGCTGCGCAGGAAACCCGGGCGCATCAGCAGGTCTTCGGGTGGATAGCCACTGATGGCCAGTTCCGGGAACAGCACCACATCGGCACCGTATTCGTCACGCGCCTCCTGCATCAGCTCGATGATGCGGCCTGCGTTGCCGTCCACGTCCCCGACCGGGAAATCGAACTGGGCCAGGGCGATGCGTAGCGATTCGGACATATCAACAACCTTCTGCTTGGCCCCGCACCCTGCGGGGGCTTGGTGTTACCGATGCCGCACGCAGGATGCTTTCGCAGACCGCAGCGGTATGGTTCAGGGCCTCATTATTCCAGAAGCGCAGCACGCGGTAGCCATTGCGTCGCAGGAAGGCGTCGCGGCGGCGATCGTTGGGATCTGATGCGTGCTGCCCGCCGTCGAGTTCGATGACCAGTTTTTGCTCCAGGCAGACGAAATCCACGACGTAGGGGCCGATGGGGTGTTGTCGGCGGAACTTGAAGCCGACCAGATGACCGCCTCTGAGGAAGTACCAGATCCGCCGCTCGGCATCGGTCATGCGCCGGCGCAGGGCACGGGCGCTGTTGGTTTTGCTGCCTTTGCGCATGGTGTCTCCTTGATTGGGAGACGATTGCTTGGCGGAACGATGACTGAAATCGGGGGAACTTGGTCTTTAGGTGGAGAGATTTCCGCTTTTGTGACGATGCCAGGGAGGTGGCGGAAAGCGAAGACGAAGACAAAAGCAAAAGCTTGCCCTCACCCCTACCCCTCTCCCGCAGGCGGGAGAGGGGAAAGCAACTGCAACTGCCAGAAACAAAGCAAAGCCACAGCCACAGCCACAGCCACAGCCACAGCCAAAACCAAAACCAAAACCAAAACCGGAACCAAGTCCAAAGCAATGACTCAAAACCCGAGCCAGGGCCGAAGTTCGGCTTTGGCTTTGGCTTTGGCTTTGGCTTTTGCTTTTGCTTTTGCTTTTGCTTTTGCTTTGGCTTTTGCTTTTGCTTTTGCTTTGGCTTTTGCTTTGGCTTTTGCTTTGGCTTTTGCTTTGGCTTTGGCTTTGGCTGTGGCTGTGGCTGTGGCTTTGGCTTTGGCTGTGGCTGTGGCTGTGGCTGTGGCTGTGGCTTCGGCTGTGGCTGTGACTGTGGCTTCGGCTGTCCCCTCTCCCGCCTGCGGGAGAGGGGTAGGGGTGAGGGCAAGCTTTCGCTTTCGCCCTAGCTCCTGCCTTCCCCACACCCCCAGAAACAAGAAAGGCCACCCGAAGGTGGCCTTTCTCAAATCACTGAAGCGCAGTCTTACTTGACCAGCTTCGCGATGGCAGCGCCCAGGTCGCCCGGCGAACGGACGGTGACAACGCCAGCAGCTTCCATCGCCGCGAACTTGCCCTCAGCCGTGCCCTTGCCGCCCGATGCGATTGCACCGGCGTGGCCCATGCGCTTGCCGGCCGGAGCCGAGGCGCCTGCGATGAAGCCAACAACCGGCTTCTTCACGAACTGCTTGATGTACTCGGCACCGGCTTCTTCAGCGTCGCCACCGATTTCGCCAACCATGATGATGCCTTCGGTCTGCGGGTCTTCGTTGAACAGCTTCAGGCAGTCAACGAAGTTCAGGCCGTTGATCGGGTCGCCGCCGATACCGATGCAGGTCGACTGGCCCAGGCCCACTTCCGTGGTCTGCTTGACCGCTTCATAGGTCAGGGTGCCCGAACGCGACACGATGCCGATCTTGCCCGGCATGTGGATGTGGCCCGGCATGATGCCGATCTTGCACTCGCCCGGGGTGATCACGCCGGGGCAGTTCGGCCCGATCAGCACGGTGTCCGGATGCGAACGGGTCAGCACGTTCTTGACGCGCAGCATGTCCAGCACCGGGATGCCTTCGGTGATGCAGACGATGACCTTGATGCCGGCAGCAGCGGCTTCCAGGATCGCGTCAGCCGCGTACGGCGGCGGCACGTAGATGACCGAAGCATTGGCGCCGGTGCTCTGCACGGCATCGGCCACGGTGTTGAACACCGGCAGGTCGATGTGGGTGGTGCCGCCCTTGCCCGGGGTCACGCCGCCGACAACCTGGGTGCCGTACTCGATCATCTGAGTGGCGTGGAAGGTGCCCTGCTGGCCGGTAAAGCCCTGCACGATCACCTTGGTGTTCTTGTTGATCAAAACTGACATTGGATTTCCTTCGGTGTCGGATCAGGCGGCGTTCTTGACAGCTTCAACGATCTTCTTGGCGCCATCGTTGATGTTGTCAGCCGGGATGATGGCCATGCCGCTGTCACGCAGCAGCTGCTTGCCTTCTTCCACGTTGGTGCCTTCCAGGCGCACCACCACCGGAACCTTGACGCCCACTTCCTTCACGGCAGCGATGATGCCTTCGGCAATCATGTCGCAACGGACGATGCCGCCGAAGATGTTGACGAAGATGCCTTCGACCTTGTCCGAGGACAGGATCAGCTTGAAGGCTTCAATGACGCGCTGCTTGTTGGCGCCGCCGCCCACGTCCAGGAAGTTCGCCGGCTCGCCGCCGTTGAGCTTGATGACGTCCATGGTGGCCATGGCCAGGCCTGCGCCGTTGACCATGCAGCCGATGTTGCCGTCCATGGTGACGTAGTTGATGTCCAGCTCCGAAGCGATCACTTCGGTCGGGTCTTCCTGGGTCTTGTCGCGCATGGCGACCAGCGCCTTCTGGCGGAACGCGGCGTTATCGTCGCTGTCGAACTTGCCGTCCAGCGCGTACAGATTGCCGTCGTCCAGGATGGCCAGCGGGTTGATCTCAACCAGCGCCAGGTCCTTTTCGTTGAACAGGCGGTACAGGTTGACCATGATGCTGGCGAACTGGCCAGCCTGCTTGGCGGTCAAGCCCAGCTTGAAGCCGAAATCACGGCCGTGGTAGCCCTGCACGCCTTCAACGAAATCGACGTTGAGCGAGTGGATCAGTTCTGGGGTTTCAGCAGCAACCTGCTCGATCTCCACGCCGCCTTCCGAAGAAGCGATGTAGGTGATGGTCTTGGTGCCACGGTCAACCAGCACCGACAGGTACAGTTCCTTGACGATCTCACCGGCGGTGGTCACCAGCACCAGGTTGACCGGCAGCTCGACGCCTGCGGTCTGGTAGGTAGCCATCTTGGTGCCGAGCATCTTGGCCGCAGCGGCCTTGACGTCGTCGGTGGTCTTGCAGAACTTGACGCCGCCAGCCTTGCCGCGGCCGCCAGCGTGGATCTGTGCCTTGACCATCCAGGGGCCCTGGCCCAGCGACTGGGCAGCAGCTACCGCCTCGTCCGGGGTCGCAGCGACCTTGCCGGCCGGGACCGGGATGCCGTATTCGGCAAGCAGTTGTTTTGACTGGTACTCGTGGAAATTCATGCGTCACCGTGGGAATAGGAACGACCGCACGCAGTCCGCAGGACCAGAAATGGCCGACTGACAGGGCGGGCGGGCCCGATATTGTCGCCGACGGCGGCCCAGCACGCAAAGAAGTCTGTACAAATTGCCAGAACCATCAAGATTTCATCAACCAATTCAGCAACTTGCCGGTGATTGGCGGTCACCTCAAGGACTCCCCGTGTGGCCGTCGGCGCACCTATACTGAGACGATTACGCTTGGATAGGAGATCCGGCTTGGCCCCCAGTTCGTCGATCATCGACCGCATCGAATCCATCCCAACGCGCGAGCTGTATTTTTTTGCGTTGTACCGGGTGCTGGTCGCCGCACTGCTGAGCGCGCTGGTGTTCGGGCCACTCACCCCCATGGTGGGCGAGGCCCACCAGCCGCGGCTGGCGCAAGCCGTCTCCATCGCCTATCTGCTTGTCTCGATCGGCCTGTTGATCTGGGGCCGCAACGAGCGCTGGTTGCAGCGCATCGTGATTGGCAGCGTGGTTGTCGACATCGCCGCCGCCACCTTGCTCAGCCACGCCCTGCCCGGTGCCAGCGCTGGCATCTCGATGTCGCTGCTGTTCAACATCGCGGCAGCGGGCCTGCTGCTGCCGCTGTCCAGGGCGATGCTGATCGCCCTGCTGGCTTGTGCCGCCAGCGTCGCGGAGTACATCTGGCAGATGCTGGAGGGCGGGCAAAACACTCGCACGCTGGCAGAACTGGCAATGTTCGTGACCAGCTATATGGCGCTTACCTTCATCGCCTACCAGATCGGCAGCCGCACCCGCCGCACCCAGCAACTGGCCGATCAACGCGGCGCCGAAGTCGCCAACCTGTTCGAAGTGAACGAGTTGATCATCCGCCGCATGCGCACCGGTGTATTGGTTGTGGACACCGATGGCCGGATAACGCTGGCCAACGAAGCCGCCACTGCCCTGCTCGGCGACATGGAAGGCGCGCTTGCCACCGAGCGTGTCGCCCTGACTATAGCCTCGCCAGAACTGGCACGGCGCCTGCAACGCTGGCGCAATGGCTGGCATGAGGATGAACAACCGCTACAGCTGGCCCCGGAGCAGGCCGAAGTATTGCCGCGCTTTGCCCGCCTGCTGGCCGACAGCGACATGTCCTTGATCTTCCTGGACGACACCACCGTGGTTTCGCGCCGGGCCGAATCACTGACCCTGTCCACCCTTGGCCGCTTCTCCGCCAGCCTGGCCCATGAGATCCGCAACCCGCTGGCGGCGATCAACTACGCCACCCAACTGCTGGAGGAGTCCGAAGACATAGGCGAGGCCGACCGGCGTCTGCTGCAGATCATCCACCAGCAATGCCAACGCACCAACGGCATCGTCGAGAGCGTGCTGGCACTGGCCCGACGCGAACGGGCAAACCCAGAGAACCTCGACCTGGCCGCCTTCGTGCGCCGTTTCGTGATCGAGTACCGGCAGACCCTGTCACTGGAGAACGACAGTCTGGAAGCGGTGATCCGCGAGCCATCGATAATGGCAATGATCGACCCCCGGCACCTGCATCAGGTGTTGACCGCGCTGGTCCACAACGCCCTGAAGTATGGCCGGGTAGCCGATGAGCCGGCACGCATCCGCATCCGCGTCGCCTCGGCCGAGCGCAATGCGATCATCGACGTGATGGATCGCGGCCCTGGCATCCCGGATGCCATCGCCACCCAGCTGTTCCGGCCCTTCTACACCACCTCTGAACACGGCACCGGGCTGGGCCTGTACATCGCCCGCGAGCTTTGTCGGGCCAATCAAGCCCAGCTGGACTATGTGTCCATTCCCGCTGGCGGCGCCTGCTTCCGGCTGACCGTTAGCATCCCGAAAACCGCGTTCGCCCGCGGCCAGCACCAATGAACCATTCTTCGACGCAATCGTTTGTAGACATGCATCTACCTCAGCTATCGTTCCATTCATGAACGCAACACATAGCGCCCTGATCGTCGATGACGAACGCGACATCCGCGAGCTGCTGGTCCTTACCCTTGGCCGGATGGGCTTACGGATCAGTACCGCCGCCAACCTCGCCGAGGCCCGGGAATTGCTGGCCAGCAACCATTTCGACCTGTGCCTGACCGACATGCGCCTGCCCGACGGCAATGGCATCGAGCTGGTCACCGAGATCAACCGCGACCATCCTTCCACTCCCGTGGCGATGATCACTGCCTTTGGCAGCATGGACCTGGCGGTGGAAGCCCTGAAAGCCGGCGCCTTCGATTTCGTCAGCAAACCGGTGGACATCAATGTGCTGCGCGGCCTGGTCCGGCATGCCATCGAGCTGAACAACGAAGCCCGCCCCAGCACCCCGCCGCCGCCGGAAAACGCCACCCGCCTGCTCGGCAGCTCGCCGGCAATGGATGAACTGCGCGCGACCATCAGCAAAGTCGCACGCAGCCAGGCACCGGTCTACATCCTGGGCGAATCGGGCGTCGGCAAGGAGCTGGTCGCCCGTACCATCCACGACCAGGGCGCGCGCGCGGCCGGCCCGTTCATCCCGGTCAACTGCGGCGCCATTCCCAGCGAACTGATGGAGAGCGAGTTCTTCGGCCATCGCAAGGGCAGCTTCACCGGCGCCCACGCCGACAAGCCCGGCCTGTTCCAGGCAGCCAGTGGCGGCACTTTGTTCCTGGATGAAGTGGCCGAACTGCCACTGCAGATGCAGGTCAAGCTGCTGCGCGCGATCCAGGAAAAATCGGTGCGCCCGGTAGGCGCCGCCACCGAAGTCACCGTGGACGTGCGCATCCTCTCGGCCACCCACAAAGACCTGGGCACGCTGGTGCAGGACGGGCGCTTCCGCCACGACCTGTACTACCGCATCAACGTCATTGAATTGCGGGTGCCGCCGCTACGCGAACGCCGCGGTGACCTGCCGCAACTCGCGAGCACCATCCTGAATCGTCTGGCGCTGGCACAGGCGCAAAAGCCACCACGACTGGCGGCGTCGGCACTGGAGGCCCTGGATGCCTACTCCTTCCCGGGCAATGTGCGCGAACTGGAGAACATCCTTGAGCGCTCGCTGGCCCTGGCGGACAGCGACTGCATCGACGCCAGCGACCTGCGCTTGCCACAGCCGCAAAGCGCCACGCCACGCGTTCCCAGCAGCGAGCCCCCGGCACCCGCTGCTGCCCCCCAGGAAGCCGTTGTCGACATCGACCCGGCCAGCGCTGCCCTGCCCTCCTACATCGAGCAGATGGAGCGCACGGTGATCCAGAAGGCCCTGGAAGAAAACCGCTGGAACAAGACCAAGACCGCAGCCCAGCTCGGCATCACCTTCCGCGCCCTCCGCTACAAGCTGAAAAAGCTGGGCATGGAGTAAGCAAGCCCCTGAAAGCCAGGTAGAGCCGAGCCATGCTCGGTTGGGGGCTGCACCTGTAGTGCCGAGCCATGCTCGGCAGGGGTATTACCGGAAAAGCCTTTGCCGAGCATGGCTCGGCACTACAAATGCGAAATCTTGCCGAGCATGGCTCGGGACTACAGGGCTCAGTCCTTGGTGACGCGATTGATCTCGGCCAGACTGGTAATGCCCTGCGCCGCCTTCACCAACGCCGACTGACGCAGGTCATTGATCCCGATCTTCTGCGCGGCGGCAGCAATATCCATTGCATTACCGCCCTGCAGGACGATTGCCGCAATGTCGTCGGTCATCGGCATGACCTGGTAGATACCGGTACGGCCCTTGTAGCCTTCGGTGCATTCATCGCAGCCCACCGGCTCATGCAGATTGATGCCCTTGGCAAACTGCTCAGGAGTAAAGCCCTCGGCCATCAGCGCATTCTCCGGCAACTGCTGCGGACGCTTGCAGTTACTGCACAGACGCCGCGCCAGACGCTGGGCAATCACCAGCGTCACCGACGAAGTGATGTTGTACGGCGCGATACCCATGTTCATCAGACGCGCGATGGTCTGCGGCGCATCGTTGGTATGCAGCGTGGATAGCACCATGTGACCGGTCTGTGCGGCCTTGATCGCGATTTCCGCGGTCTCAAGGTCACGGATTTCGCCAACCATGATGATGTCCGGATCCTGTCGCAGGAACGAACGCAGTGCCGCAGCAAAGGTCATGCCGCGCTTGTTGTTCTGCTGC
The DNA here is from genome assembly GCF_056760155.1 of Stenotrophomonas sp. STEN022. Classification (NCBI taxonomy): domain Bacteria; kingdom Pseudomonadati; phylum Pseudomonadota; class Gammaproteobacteria; order Lysobacterales; family Lysobacteraceae; genus Stenotrophomonas; species Stenotrophomonas sp. STEN022. Next base: position 30,331 of record NZ_JBRREG010000038.1, on the reverse strand, counting down.
ACCTGGTTGACGCCAGGCAGACGGATTTCCACCGGGTCTTCAGCGGTGGAGATATTGCGGGTATCGTCATTCAGGATACCCAGCGCGGTATACAGCGACACCGTCTTGCCCGAACCGGTAGGGCCGGTAACCAGCACCATGCCGTAGGGCTTGTGGATGGCGTCCAGGAAGAGCTTTTGCTGATCGGGCTCGTAACCCAGCTTGTCGATACCCAGCTTGGCCGCGCTACCGTCGAGGATACGCAGCACGATCTTTTCACCGAACAGGGTCGGCAAGGTGCTGACACGGAAGTCGATCTGCTTGGTCTTGGACAAATTGAGCTTGATGCGACCATCCTGTGGCACGCGTTTTTCAGCGATATCCAGCTGCGACATCACCTTCAGACGAGCAGCGATGCGCTGGTTCAACTTGACCGGCGCCTTGGCCACGGTTTTGAGCAGGCCATCGATACGGAAACGAACCCGGTAATCCTCTTCGTAGGGCTCGAAGTGGATATCCGAAGCGCCCTTGCGGATCGCGTCCACCAAGGCCTTGTTGACGAATTTGACCACCGGCGTGTCATCACCCTTGGCATCGACGCCGGTGTCGCCACCGCTGCCCATGTCCTCGTCGCCGGCAGCGATGTCCAGATCGCCCATGCCCTCGTCGTCGCCACCAAGGCCGTCGCCCAGCGCCTCATTGCTGGCCAACCAAAGGCCCAGAGTCCGTCGAATCTGCTCCTCATCGACCAGGATAGGCTCGACCACCAGGTTGGTCTGGAACTTGATCTCATCCAGTTGCTGGGTCGGATTGCTGGTGCCGACAAACAACTTGCCACCGCGCTTGAACAGCGGCAACACATGGTGCTTGCGCAGCAACTCCTCGCTGACCAGCTTCATCGCGTTCTGGTTGGGATCGAATACCGACACGTCCAGCAACGGCATACCGAACTCCATCGCATTGGCAGCGGCCATATGCGAGGCACTCACCAGCTTCTTGTCAGCCAGCCACTGCGCCAAGGGCACCTTGGCCTCACCCGCCTGGGCCATGGCGGTGCGAGCCACCGATTCTTCCAGCGCCCCGTCCTGGACCAGACGACGGGCGATGCCGGTGATGCCAACCAAGTTGGCGGTGACAGCAGTATTCATGGTTTCCCCTGGCCGGACGGTAACGGGTCAATTGTACCCATGACCACGCCGGCTGCGCGCCTTGCCCGGGTGAATCATCCCCGTAAGAACCCTGATTGCGCTCCACAGAAACTGGCGAGGCTTACAACCAACTCCACCAGGCCGATACAGGCAGCACCACCTTCCAGACTCAGCGCTATCGCCCGGAACCACGCAACGTCTCAGCCCAGTCGACGCCACCTCATCCGGAACCTTGGTCATCCATGTGTAGCTTGGATCGCACAGCTCCGCCCCTCCAACGCACCAGCGCGACAACGCCCCCTGCCTGCGCGAACCCGGCTACTATGCTCCCGGGGAGAACTATGGGTATTCAATCGTGCATGAACTGAGCATCATCCTGCCCGCCAAGAACGAGGCGGAAGGATTGGCAAAAACCCTGCCCGGGCTTCGGCAAGCCTACCCGGACGCGGAAATCATCGTCGTAGACGATGGCTCTAGCGACGCCACCGCCGAGATAGCCAAAGGCTTGGCAGCCACGGTACTCAGCAGCCCCTATTCAATGGGCAACGGCGCAGCCATCAAGCGCGGCGCACGCGCCGCCACGGGCAAGGTGCTGGTGTTCATGGATGCCGATGGCCAACACAGCGCACAGCACATCGGCCTCCTGCTTGCAAAATTGGAGGAAGGGTTCGACATGGTCGTTGGTGCTCGCGACGGCAGCGGCCAGGCCAACTTCCACCGCGGATTGGCCAACGGGCTCTACAACTGGCTCGCCAGCCATATGACCGGGCATCACATCGCCGACCTCACATCAGGGTTCCGCGCGGTACGGGCGGACAAATTCAAGGAATTCCTGCACCTCCTGCCGAACGGCTTCAGCTACCCGACCACCAGCACCATGGCGTTCTTCCGCAGCGCCTATCCAGTTGCTTACGTGCCAATCCCAGTGGCCAAACGTGTCGGCAACGGCAGCCATATCCGCCCCCTCAAGGATGGTATTCGCTTCCTGTTGATAATTTTCAAGATCGCCACGCTTTATTCACCGCTCAAGTTGTTTGCACCGGTAGCCATTACCTTCTTCTTGATCGGCCTCGGCTACTACGGATACACGTTCGCCGTAGAGCATCGCTTTACAAACATGAGCGCGCTGCTGTTCAGTGCTGCTGTGATCATCTTCATGATTGGGCTGATTTCCGAGCAGATAACCAACTTGACCTACCGCCGCGATGGCTGACAACCAGCACAAACCGCGCCTACTGGTTATCACCTCGACGTATCCGCGCTGGCAAGGAGATACCGAACCTTCGTTCGTGCATGACCTTGCTTCCCGACTGACGGACCGTTTCGACGTAGTGGTTTCAACCTCCCGCGCCCCGGGGGCCAAGTCCACCGAAATCATGGATAGCGTCAGGGTCGTGCGCTATCACTACGCTCCCGCCGGCTGGGAGTCGCTGGTGTATGGCGGTGGGCTATCAGCAAACCTGAAGGCGGCACCGTGGAAACTATTGCTGTTACCCAGCTATCTACTTGCTTGGACGTGGCAGGCATGGCGTCTCCAACGAGAGCTGGGGGCTGAGGTCGTGCACGCTCACTGGTTTTTCCCAGGGGCGCTGATTGCAGCCATTTCTTGCGGAAAAACCCCTTACTGCATCACTGCCCATGGAACCGACGTCTTGGGCCTAAAAGGGTCGCTCTGGAAATGCATACGTCGTTTCGCCGCAGAACCAGCACGGACGATAACCGCGGTAGGTACTCGAGTGCAGGACCAGCTCGAAACAGAGGGCATCAGCAATGTCAGATTGCTACCCATGGGCGTAGATCTACTAAATACCTTCCATCCCGACTTCCAGCTTGCCCGTTCCATGCGTGCTCTTTATGTTGGCAGACTCACCAGCTCGAAGCGCCCGAGCGTCGCAGTACTTGCATTCTCAAAAACACTCCAGAACATGCCGGAACTCATGCTTGACGTTGTGGGCGATGGCCCAGAGCTGGGAGCACTGCAGCAACTGGCGGAAAAACTCGGCATACAGTCAAAACTACATTTCCATGGCAGAAAAGATCAGAAGAAAATCGCCGCGATGTTTCGCTCAGCCGCTGTTTTGATCTGCCCGTCCGGGGGTGATGATGCCCCCGAAGGACTGGGACTCGTTGCAGTGGAAGCACTTGGCTGCGACTGCCCAGTGGCCTCAGCCCCAAACCTCGCACTTCAAGCTGCGATCCCGCAGGCAGCCCCTATCCACTACGCTACCGATAGCGGCGCAGGTGCACTATCTGAAGCCATGCTTCGAGCACTACGAGATCCAGGCAGAACAACTGGATCGACATCCCAGTGGCGCAAACGATTACTTGAGACGTTTTCTTGGGAACACGTTGCCCGCGAATACGGCGATATCCTAGAAGAGCTCGCCAAATCCAAACGCCGATGATTTCGCCAACGGGCCACCACACGAAAATTGCATTGAGTGCTCATACCCGGCATATAAAGTGCAGACCAAACAGCATCAACCGCGACTGCGGCAATGACAGCGGGAAGTCGAAAACGTGGAATAATCTGCGCAGCCATCCGTTACGCCATCACTGCCGCCACATGGAACCTTCATCCCGACAATACCAACCATGACCATCGTGCCCACTCCCGCGATATGGCTGCCAACGATTCGCGCCAACACGGGCTCCGATATTTTCACCTTGCGTCTTTGCAAGCAGTTGAATGCGAACGGAGTCCGTGCAGAGATTGCTTGGCTACCCCATCACGCTGAGTATCTACCTTGGGCAACTCCGGCACCGGAGCCGCCGTCATGGGCAAACATGGTCCACGTCAACAGCTGGCTACCTAGAAAATTCTGGCCAACGCATCTCCCGGTCATCGCCACCGTCCACCATCTTGTGCACGACCCTGCGTATCGCCCGTTTCGTTCGGCACCACAAGCTGTATATCACGAACTTCTGATCAAACCACGCGAGCTACGCTCGATACTTGGCGCTGACGCCGTGACAACAGTTTCCGAATATGTACGGGGCACCGTCACCGAATTCTCCGAACGTCAGGACATTTCGGTCATTCACAACTGGATCGACACTACTGTCTTCACCCCTGCCCGACCCGCCCACCACTGCGCAGGCGACGTATTTCGATTATTCATGGTAGGCACCGCATCGCGTCGCAAGGGTATCGATCTGTTACCGAAGCTTGCAAGCTGCCTAGGCTCTGGTTTTGAAATCAGATATGCAGGCGGAAGGAAACAGCCTGCCCTTCCCGCCGCAAACGTGATCGAGCTCGGCCGCCTCAGCGATGAGCTGCTTATCAATGAATACCAACAATGCGACGCCGTTGTTTCGCTCTCGCGCTATGAGGGCTTCGGCTATACCGCCTTGGAGGCGGCGGCTTGTGGCAAGCCGTTCCTAGGCTTCCGCACCAGTGGCTTGATCGAAGTTGCGACGGGACCGTTCGACACACTGGTCCCGATCGACGACGTACAAGCGCTAGCCTGCGCGGCTATACATCTGCGAGAACGCGGGGAGGCGTCCATGGAAGCTCAAACTGCACAGCAGGCCGATATATGCGAGCGCTTCAGCGTCGCCAATATTCTTGAATATATAGATATCTATCGCCAGCTATTGGCAAAATCGAGCCACACCAAAAATGTCTGATACCGGACCGAAACCGGCGGCGATCGTCCTCAATTTCCGCACGCCGGAGCAAACAGTACGCTGCCTGGACTCACTGATTGACCAGGGCATCCAGCATATTGTCCTGGTCGACAACTCAGAAGATCAGGGCGTATCAATGAACGCCATGCGGACTGATTTGGAGCGTCTGCGATCAGACCTGATCCAACTCGATACATTGAGCGACGGCAGAAACTTGGGGTTCTCCGCTGGCGTCAATCGTGCCCTTGCACATATTGCACGCATTAATCCAGCGGACGTTCTTCTTCTCAACTCCGACGCTCGCTTAATGCCAGGCTGCATGGATGCCCTTCTCGCCAGCCTGCACGACGGCGCCGACCTGACCGCTCCAATGCTGGTCGATTCGGCTGACATCATTCACCAGCCAGTTTCATATTATCAAAAGCATACCGGGTTACTCAGCAGCCGCCCGCTTCCCGGGAGCGTAGCGTTCCTGACCGGCGCGTGCATATTAATATCGCGAACGCTGGCCTCCGCCAATTTGCTGGATGAGGAATTTTTCTTCTATGGAGAAGACGTCATGCTGGGCGCGACGCTGAAAAGCAGAGGAATGACGCATGCCGTTACCGAGAACGGCCAGGCAATGCATTCAGGTGGCGGCAGCGCACGCAACGGCTCGCCTTTCTACGAGTACCATATCAATCGCGGCCACTGCCTACTTGCCATCAAATTAGCCTGCACTCCTATGCAACGCGCGATCAATTTGGCAGGACGACTGGCCTATCTTCCCGCACGCGCAGTCCTGCGCTCACTACGCAACGGTAACATGATCCCAGTCATAAGCTTGTGGCAGGCCGTGCGCGATGTTGCATCCGGACGACTGCAAACGATGACGCCGCCCGCGTCAGCTTCACGTCAACCATGACCGGATGAATCGCAATCAACGGTATATAGCGAGCAAGAACCCTCTATCCAGCACACTCGCAGGCAAAGTAGCCTTCGAGCAACTACGACCTACATCTACCCAAGCCTCGACCCAATACTGGTCATCCCGCTATCACCCGCTCAATGATTTCCAGATGCTGCCTGGCTGCAACACTCGCGTCGAACTGCGCGTACCACTCACTTGAAGGCTTCGATTCCGCCACGCCCCCCCATGCCAGGCGGACCATCGCAACGGCCAATGCCGCCTCGTTCGAAACAGGAACAAGCGTCCCAAAGCGCCCGCCTTGCAGCAATTCAGAGGGGCCATAGTCACAATCCGTGGAGATGACTTCCGTCCCGGCGGCCAGCGCCTCGACCAAGACCAAGCCAAAGCCCTCCCAGCAGGAACTCAACACGAAACCCGTTGCGTGCCGCATCTGCAGCGAAGGTGATTCAGTAACGCCAGCGAAGTCTACGCTCGCACCCAGCCGAAGATCAGCACACTGCTCGGAGAGCGAGCGCCGGAGCGATCCCTCACCAAAAATCACAAGTCGACAGTCCACCTCGTCCAGTACTCGCCGAAATGCACCCAACAACGTCCGGAAGTCCTTCTGCAATTCCAAGCGCCCCATCGCAATGAAAGTAGGACAGGTTTTCCGTGCCAACCAAGGATGCAATGTTGCTTCATTTGCGGGTGCAGCAAGTGGGAACACCGGGTTCAATACAACTTCGATCCGCTCCGGAGTAATCCGCAAGAATTCAGCAGTGGGCACACGCAATGAATGCGACACACAAACGATAGTGGAACTCCTGGCCATCCATCGAGACAGCAGCGGACCCAGCAAACGATTATGAAGTCGCTCACGCGCCCATTCGACTGCAATATGACTCTCATTCCGAACCAACAGTGGCTGGCGGAACCCGAACATCTTCTTCGAGAGCGCAGCCGCAACTCCAACATGCATGCCAAACGAGACAATTACATCCGGGTCCAGCTGGTGGATGACGCCTCCAAACCGTCGTACTCCGTTGATCGGCCTGCCACATTCAAGGGAGACAATCTTTACCCTGGAGGGAAGAAGGGCAAGAAACTCACCTTCGCCCCGTGCCAGCACAACGATCACCTCGCAGCCGAGGTCCAGCAATGCGGAAGAAAGCAACAACGCGACGCGCTCAGCACCGCCACAAGTCATGGAACTCAGGAAGAACAGGATCCTGCGCGGGACCACATCCTTCCTCGACTCAAACGTACTCATTACCGGCCACCAGCCATGCCTACAAGGCGATACGGGCAGTATTTCCGATCCAACAACACATCACAACGCCAGTACGTCGGTGAACGTGGTCCGATGAATACGAGCAAGATCCGCCAGAGACGTCTCGGCGCCACCATTACCCAGATCAAAGATGCGACGCTCCCGCAGGACATTGCAGAAGAAATCAAATCCTCCAGCATCCTCAAGATAGCTCGGATTGAACTCGGAAACTATCGGCGCGCCGCTGGTCAGTAGGGACCTAGCGCCGAGAAGGGCATGCCCCTCATAACCCTCTATATCCATCCAGAGCAACGCGCCGGCCGTAGGCGGCCCAAGCGCATCCAAACTACGCGAAGAAACTGGAATACCTTCGCTACCAATACTGTGATTTCCGCCGTTGGTCGCGGACTCCTTCAGCAGCAAAACAGCGGAATCCTCAGTCCCCACTGCAACCTCCACAACGCGGACGAGATCCTGTACCCCGTTCAATGCCAGATTCGCACGCAGCAACCTCAGGTTCCCTGGGTGAGGCTCTATCGCGGTGGCTGATCGCACCAGTCCGCGCTTAAGAGCGGGAATCACTATGGAACCAATGTTCGCGCCGACGTCGATCAAATGATCAGGTCTCTCTGCACCCTCGCGATCGATTATCGCAATGGCCAGCTGCAGCTTTGCAAAGTCAAACTCGCCACTCAGGAACAGCTCACGACCGATCACCTTATCAGCCGTCGACACTACAAACAGCTCTTGATTCCCGGTGACCAAATAGGGAATGGGCATGGCATCGTATGCTGCACGACGGAAAACCTTCGGTCCGGACCACAACGACTGCAGCAAAAATCTGTTTGCAGCAAGCAGCGGCCAGCGCAGGAGTTTCGAGCTTGAGAGGATGGAAAAAAACGACATGCAGAATTCCTTAAACCGTTCTCCGACTAAAATGCACAATTCCTCCAACAAGGACCACCATCATTACTACCTCAGTGACGTACGCGGATATCACTGCACCTTCGATCCCCCTGCGCGGCACCAGTAGCCATACCCCAAGTACACTTGCAACAGCGCCGATGGCAGAGGCCCAGCCTATCAACTTCATACGAGCACACTGAATTACGTGAAAATTCAACAACGCGCGAATTGACTGTAACAACGGCAGCAGCGCCAGCCAGCGCGCGGTAGTCACCGCATCTGTAAATCCGCCCCCCAACACCCGAGGGAGCAACGGCGCCAGCAACCAGATTCCTGCTCCACAGAACGCCGCCAGCAACAGTAACAGCAAGCCAGAAACATGCAATTGATGCGGAGTCGATCTCTTGGAATACAGCCGCGGCCACAACGACTCCTGCAGCGCAGACAACGGCATGCTCGCCAAATCGGCGGCACGCTGTGCCGCATTGTAGGCACCCACCAGATCAAAGCCCATATGAGCAAGAACAGGCTTGTTGAATTCTCCCTGTAGCCGCACTGCAAAGGCAGCCATGCCGAAAGAAACACCATCCGCCCAAGCCATCGCCTCTGCCCCAGGCTCACCTTGTTGCCGCTTTCGACAAGGCAGCCACAAAAAAACACAGTACATCAAGCTGACTGCAGCGTAGACCCAAAGCACCTGCTGCACATCATAATCCTGGGCACTGAAATACAACACCGACAACGCTACCAAGCGAATCAACGGTAGCCCAGCATTGACTGCACCAAAATTACTGATCCTGTGCTCTGCCTGCCAGTAGCGCGCCCTCAACTCAACCAATGAAGAGGCGACAAGCTCAGCGATGATCGCACTGAATGCCGCCAACTTCGGAATGTCAATCGGCAACAGCAGGATTGCAAGCAAGCACGCGACCAGAATTGCCGGCAGCAGACTTAGTCGCCACAGTCGCATCGCTTTGGCTTGGTACCATTCGAGACCGGCCGGGTCCTTTACTCCATTGCGCAGAACGATGTTGGATAAGCCCAGACCAACAAACGGGGCAACGAATGCTGCGGTCGCGAGAATGGCGACGAATCGCCCATAACCCGCAGCCCCCAACAAGCGAGCCAAGATCAATACGGCAAGCGCCTGCGCCGCCGCACGCAACACCATCCACAGCAACAACGACCCACTGCTACGAGCAAGCCTACCCGGGCGCCAACTAAACACCTGACCAGCACCCTCGCGAGCCATATCGAGAAGGCTCAGTGCGCATCGACCGGCGCCACCAGAGGCACCACTCCGCCACTTGCAAGCTCAGCCTCCAACTCCGCAGCCCAGTCTGCACGCCCCTGTCCTCGCATCTCGGTGATGGTCTCAAGTGCAAGCGGGTCGTCCGCAGCCGCGCCCTGCACCGCTCGCTTGAAGTACGCCAACGCCTGCTCCGGTTGATGGCTGTGACCAAGTATGAAATAGCCAATAGCCGTATTCTCACCAGCATCCAGATGCAGTCGTTGACTGAATATCTCCAACGCAGAAAAAACACCGGCTTCATCCAGCTTTGCGCCAGCCCGCACGTTGTTGATGATTATCCACAACGACTGCCGATTCTCCGGCCCCATACTCACCGAGCGCAATCGTTCCAGATATTTCGACCAGTCCTGCGCTCGAATATCGCCGCGCGCGCTCTTGAATATAATAAAGTTTGTGAAGCTGGTCAGCGAATAAGGTGCTGCTTGTGCGCCCTTGCCGCATGCATCGATCGCATCGTCCAGCTTTGGATTATCTGCCAGCTTACCACCACCCATCGCATAGTAGGTCAGGCAGAGGCTGTTCCAAGCGCGCGCCGAATGGGGTGCCAACTCGCTACTGGCCAGCGCCAAACCTAGCCTACTACCCCAGTCGTGGGCACGCATCGCGGTAGCACTAGCCATCAACGCAAGCAGCAAGCCGCAGAGACCCAGCCCAACCGCTGCGGTGATCCGCAGGCGTCGCGCCAAACCCATCAGCATGTCAGCCATCGCGAGCACGACACCGACCAGACCGAGGTGGTTTCGGTGCTCGAATGCCAGCTCCAGATTCAAGACATTGCTGGTAATGAAGTGGCTGGCGAAGAAAAGCAGAATTCCGAATGCGAACAATGGCCGCCGTAAACGCAATCCCCAAGCTGCACCCAACAGAGCAACGATCAAAAGTACCGATGGCAAGGTTGTCACCGGCTGCAACAACCCCCGTGATGGAACAATCCAGTCGTAGTAGAACGGCATGCTGGCCGGCAGCGGAACTACAATCTGCCCAAGGTGCATCATCAGGATGCGCGCCTGGGTCAACAAACGCTCGTAGCTGGAAAAGTCCCGCCCCGGGTAGTTACCCCATTCCCAATAGTGCGGCACGACTACCAGCGCATAGAAAAGCAACCCCGCTGCGGCCGCCATCAGGTAACAGTTCCGCAGTCGACGTGAAAAAACAGGGCTGGCCGACCGGAACTGTATCACCGTCAGCTCCATCAGCAGGCAATAGACGGGCAATAGAACCGCATCTTCCTTGCACCCCAGTGCCAACAGCCACAGCATAAAGCTGACCAGAAAACTCCTGCGCCCCGATTCCCCTTGCATTTGTGCCAACCTGCCGCGCAGGTAACACCACATCGACAGCACCAGAAACAGTGTTGCGAGCGTCTGCATACGCTGCACGACATACAGCACAGACGACACTTGGAGTGGATGAACAGCCCAGGCCAGGGCAACCAGCAATGCAACAAGCCTGGCAACACTGTCGCGCATCCCCGTCGCCAGCAACAGCAGGTGCAGAAACAAGGCCAGTCCGCAGACAGTAAGCATGTGAATGAAGATATTGGTGCCCTTGAATGCCCCGGGCTCACCACCACCACGCCAGTAATCCAGTGCAAACGTAAGCGTCGGCACAATCCGGCTCAGGCCACCTGGTTGCGGGCTAAGAATAACGCCCTTAATCGCAGGGACACTCAGCTCGTGAAGATGCACACCAGGGTTATCGACGATGTTGGAACCATCATCCAAGATGAAACTACCACTTGATCCCGGCACGAACAGCAAGCCAGCCAGCACACCGCAGATCAAGCCAATGAGAATGAAACCGCGCGGGGTCATGGTTTTGAAAAAGTGCACAGGCAGTCTGAACCCGCAGATAAGGATTGGAGAGAGTACACCCGCAACCACCCGCACGCGGGGCCAATGCTTATCGAAAACAACTACGACCAAGCGTCGGGGGTCAACGGCTCCGGACGAATCACCCGATCGAATGCATCAGCAACTAACGAATGATCTCGCAGTTGGCTGTCAGCATGTCACAGCGGGTCTGCCGGCTGCCAGGACGTTTCGGGGTGCCAATGATCGGCGTACTCATATTGGTAGCGGTATCAGCTGCAGAGCAAGCGCTTTGCGGCGGCGCACTGGGCGGTAGCTCATTGTAAAGTGCCGCCAACGCAAAGTTGGCGTAGTTCTTCATTTCCATCTGGCACGCACCCTCGGCCGACTTGATCCGATACTGGTTGTATGCCGGCAACGCGATTGCAGCCAAAATCGCGATGATCGCCACAACGATCATCAGCTCGATCAAGGTAAAACCCTTTGCGTATCTAGACATAGCCTCTTCCCCCAAAAAGACGCATTGAAACCCAAATCAACAAATGACCTGACAGCCGCGATTGCAATCATCTCGCAGCAGCCACCATGACAAGGTCACGGCAAGCAAGCTGATGCGCTTCTGGCACAAAGTTCCAAGGTCCACCCATCTTGTCAGGCCTTCAAAAAAAACCCCTCCTTTACGGAGGGGTCTCTCGACATCACTGCAAGCGCTGGCAATTACGGCGCAGCAGCGCCCGGCTTGCCGCAGGTAGCGGTATCAGCCTTACAAATGGTCGAAGCCTTGCCCGGAGCCTTCGGCGCAAAGGTGATCGAAGCAGCATTGCTGACATCGGCGGCGGTCAGAGCAGCGGTCGGCGAACTGCAAGCCTTGACCTTCGGAGCCTCAACGGTCATGTCGGACTGGGCAGCAGCAACGGCGGAGTTCATGTAGGCCTTGGCTTCTGCCTGGCAGGCGCCATCAGCCGACTTCACGCGATAGTTATTGTAAGCCGGCAGCGCGATGGCGGCCAGGATGGCAATGATCGCAACCACGATCATCAATTCGATCAGGGTAAAGCCCTGTTGCTTCTTCATGAGTACATCCCCTAGAGGTTTGGATTGTGAACATGGTTGCAGACAGATGTCTGCTCGCATGGGGTTACAAAGCAGATTGCGTGCCAACTATTCGACAGCCCACTGCTCCCCGCAGACAATCATGGCAGCATCGCCGAAGAAAGGAAGCCCCATGGACGCGATTCAGGAACAGCACCACAAGGTGACCCGGAACGTCACCTTGTGACGCAATTGCGCAGGCCAGCTCGGCAAACAAGGCCCCAGCCACCTGCTGCGGAGCTACCTGGGAGTGGGCGCATTGCAGCAAAGCCAAGCAGAGGGCCGCCTGTTCGCACCCCAGTGAGAACAACCGCCTCCAAACTACCGGGCGGCGGTCGCAGCCACTTCAACATCGGCCAGGCGGGCTGCAATGTGACCTACCCCCCCAAAAAAGCTTGCCCCCAGACTGTGCCTACAGCCGTTTGACGAGCTACCATGCCGATGTTGTCTGGCCTGGGGATGGCCGGACGGGGAGAAAAAATGGCCGTTACCCGCAACGCGATCAATAAAGAGCCGGCTGGACGCAACACCAGCCAGATGTTGCCGTTCGTCTGGGAGGGAACAGACAAGCGCGGCGTGAAGATGAAAGGCGAGCAGGACGCCAAGAACGCGAACCTGCTGAAGGCTGAGCTGCGCCGCCTGGGCATCACCCCAACCGTGGTCAAGCCCAAGCCAAAGCCGCTGTTCGGGGCCGCCGGCAAACCCGTCAAGGCAAAGGACATTGCGTTCTTCAGCCGCCAGATGGCGACGATGATGAAGTCCGGCGTGCCCATTGTCAGCGCATTGGAGATCATCGGCAGCGGCCACAAGAACCCGCGCATGGCCAAACTGGTGGGCACAATCCGGGCTGACCTGGAGGGCGGCTCGTCCCTGTACGAAGCCATCAGCAAGCACCCGGTGCAATTTGATGAGCTGTATCGCAACCTGGTGCGCGCTGGCGAAGGTGCTGGCGTACTGGAAACCGTCCTGGAGACTATTGCCAACTACCAGGAGAACCTTGAGTCACTGAAAGGCAAGATCAAGAAGGCGCTGTTCTACCCCGCCATGGTGATCGCGGTAGCCATTCTGGTCAGCTCCCTCTTGCTCTTGTGGGTTGTTCCGCAATTTGAGGATATCTTCAAGAGCTTCGGCACCGATCTACCCGTGTTCACCCAGATGATCGTGGCGGCCTCACGCTTCATGGTCAAATGGTGGTGGGCACTATTGCTGCTTGCGATCATTGTTATTGGCGGAACGACCTTCCTTTACAAGCGGTCGCCCAAAATGCAGCACACGCTGGATCGCTTGATCCTCAAGGTGCCGATAATCGGCCAGATCATGCATAACAGTGCTATTGCCCGCTTTGCCCGCACCACTGCCGTTACCTTCAAGGCCGGCGTACCGTTGGTGGAAGCCTTGGGCATTGTTGCTGGCGCCACCGGCAACAAGACCTATGAAGACGCCGTGTTACGCATGCGTGACGACGTCTCGGTTGGCTACCCGGTCAACATGGCGATGAAACAGGTGAACCTGTTCCCGCACATGGTGGTGCAGATGACCGCCATCGGCGAGGAGGCCGGCGCCCTCGATACCATGCTATTCAAGGTGGCCGAGTACTTCGAGCAGGAAGTCAACAACTCAGTGGACGCGTTGAGCAGCCTGCTGGAGCCCCTGATCATGGTATTCATCGGTGTGGTCGTCGGCGGCATGGTCGTTGGCATGTACCTGCCAATCTTCAAACTTGCTTCCGTTGTTGGATAATTAGCAAATGGCTTTTCTCGACCAGCATCCCGGCCTCGGCTTTCCCGCCGCGGCCGGACTGGGACTGCTGATCGGCAGCTTCCTCAACGTGGTGATCCTGCGCTTGCCCAAGCGCATGGAGTGGCAGTGGAAGCGCGATGCGCGCGAAGTCCTCGAACTGCCCGACATCTATGAGCCGCCGCCGCCGGGCATCGTGGTGGAGCCTTCGCACTGCCCGCACTGCAAGCACAAGCTCAGCTGGTACGAGAACATCCCGCTGTTCAGCTGGCTGATCCAGCGCGGCAAATGCCGGCATTGCCAGGCACCGATCTCCATCCAGTATCCGATCGTGGAGCTGGTTACCGCCTTGATGGTGTTGGCCAGCGTCTGGCAGTTCGGTTTCGGCTGGCAGGGCTTTGGCGCGATCGTGCTGAGCTGCTTCCTGGTGGCGCTGTCCGGCATCGATCTGCGCACCCAGCTGCTACCCGACCAGCTCACAATTCCGTTGATGTGGCTGGGCCTGATCGGCAGCATGGACAACCTGTACATGCCCACCAAACCTGCATTGATAGGCGCCGCACTTGGCTACCTGTCATTGTGGACAGTCTGGTGGCTGTACAAACAGATAACCGGCAAGGAAGGCATGGGCCACGGCGACTTCAAGTTGCTGGCGGCATTGGGTGCCTGGTGTGGCTTCAAGGGCATCCTGCCGATCATCCTGTTGTCGTCGCTGGTGGGCGCCATCATCGGTTCGATCTGGCTGTACTCGCGCGGCCGCGACCGCGCTACACCCATCCCGTTTGGCCCCTACCTGGCCATCGCCGGCTGGCTGGTCTTCATGTGGGGCGACCAGATGATAGGCAGCTATATGCGACTGGCGGGCCTACAGTAGTAGGCCATCGCAAGCGACAATGGCCTCTCAAGGGCCATTGTCGTTTTGGAGTCATTGCATGAGCAGCTTCATCGTTGGACTGACCGGCGGCATCGCCTCGGGCAAGAGTGAAGTCAGCCGGCGCTTCGAGGCCCTTGGCATCACCGTGGCGGATGCGGATATCGCAGCGCGCGAGGTCGTGGCAATTGGCAGCCCCGGGCTCGCGGCGATTGCCGAGCTGTTTGGCACCCAGGTTCTGCAGGCCGATGGCAGCCTGGATCGGGCCTACCTGCGCCAGCGCGTGTTCGCCAACCCCGATGAACGCCGCGCGCTTGAAGCCATCACCCATCCCGCCATCCGTGCCCGCGTGCGCGGCATTTGTGAGGCCGCGACCAGTCCTTATGCGATTGCGGCCATTCCCCTGCTCACCGAAGCCGGCGGGCGAGCAACCTATCCGTGGCTGCAACGTCTCCTGGTGGTGGACGCGCCGGAGGAGGTACAACATGCGCGCCTGCTCAGCCGCGACAACATTGATGCCGCGTTGGCGGAACGCATGATCCAAGCGCAAGCCAGCCGCGCGCATCGCTTGGCATTGGCTGACGATGTGATCGTCAATGATGGCCATCCTGATGCGTTGCAGGCGCATATCGAAGCACTGGATGCGCGCTATCGGGAGCTTGCCGCGGCGGGGCGATGACTCAAACCAACTGTGGAGCGAGCCACCGCTCTGCGTCGCTGATGCTGTTCACTTCAGTGCCACCACGTTGCCAGCATCCAGAGCAGTCGATGCAGCGGCCCACTGCCTGCATGTGGGAGCGGCGTAAGCCGCGAAACTGGCGTTACCAAAACACCATCGTCTGATGATGTGCTTGCTTCGCGGCTTACGCCGCTCCCACAAAAACGCCAATACCAGCGGCCTGACATCGGTTTCCGGGTGACTCCAATGCTGAAGTGAACAGCATTGCGCCCCTCGCCCCGACCCTTGCGCCGCCGCAAGGCCATTCGAGTAGCAGCGAACCAGCGCTTCGCCCCTTACTAGTTGAAAAGGGAGCGACATCTCTACGATCCCCCTGATCAGGCTTGCTCAGGTGAAAACGTCAGCGTCGCAATCACACCGCGCTCCGTGCCCGGGCGTATATCCACCTGCCAGCCGTAGAGCGCGCAAAGTCGGCTGACAATGGACAAGCCGATACCGCCGCCCTGCGAATGCCCGGCATGTGTGCCGCGATAGCCGCGCTGGAACAGGCTGGCGGCATCTTTCTCGCTCAGGCCAGGCCCGTTGTCGATCACTTCCACGGCATTGCTGCCCACCCGCACCAGCACCCGGCCTTCCTGCGAATACTTGACGGCGTTGCCAATCAGATTACCCAACGCCACCGACAACGCCGACTCTGGCGCGTCGATCACCAGCTCACGCGAGCCTTCCAGCGCCAGTTCCAGCGGCTTGCCACCGAGCTGGGCACGGTGCGATTCCAGCAACTGCTCGGCAACCCGGGCTACGTTGCTGCTGCCTTGTGCGCGCTCATTGCGCGACAACAGCAGCAGCGAGCCGATCAAATCACTGCATTGCTGCTCCGCGCGCTGGATGCGCTGCAGGCGCTGCAGCACTTTGTCATCAATGCCAGGACGGGCGAGCAATAGCTCGGTAGCCCCTCGAATCACCGCCAGCGGCGTACGCAACTCATGACTGACGTCGGCATTGAACTCACGGTCGCGCTGCACCACTTCAGTCAGACGTGCCGAGTAATCGTCAAGCGCCTCAGCCAACTGCCCCACCTCATCGTCGGGAAAGCGCGGCGCAAGCGGCTCAGGATGGGCGTTACCGCCACGATAGGCGCGCAAGCGTGCGGCGAGGTCAGACACTGGCCGCATCACCCTTGAGGCCGACCACCAGCCCAATACCCAGGACAGCAAGCTGAAAATGATCACCGACAAGAACAGCGCCCGGTTGAGCTGCTGCTCGCCACGAAGCGCCTGCCCCATGTCGTAAGCGATGAAGAACCACGCATCCGGCGTCTTGCGTACACCAACCTTGTAAGAGAAGGGCTTGCCCTCGGCATCCTCACCGCTGATGGTGTGGATGCCGTCCTGCAAACCTTCCCATTCGGGATAGTCTCGGCGCAGGCTATCAAGCTTGTCAGGACGGAACAGGAAAGCACGCATCTGCTGGACCGGCGCAACCACGTCGGTACCGCCACTGCGCATGTAGCTCTGCCAAGAAGCATCGAGGTTGCGGTTCATCACATCTTCGACGAGCTGGTTCTCCACGCGCATCCGCGCCCAGTTCGTGGCAAACGCAAAAAGTGCCGTCAGGCAAAAGCCCAACAGCACAAACGAGACGATGATGCGGCTGCGCAAGCGGCGACGGTAACGCCCCCGCTTACGAACAGGTTCGGGCAATGCAGATTCAGGCATCGGGTGCGGAGATGCGGTAACCAATACCGTGACGGGTCTGGATCATCGGCACTTCAAACGGCTTGTCCACCACTGCGCGCAGGCCATGGATATGCACGCGCAGCGAATCCGAATCCGGCAGCTCTTCACCCCAGACACGGGTCTCCAGCTCCTGCCGCGTAACCACCGCCGGCGAGGCTTCCATCAATGCCTGCAGTATCTTCAACGCGGTCGGGTTGAGCTGCAGCAGCTTGCCTTGACGGCGCACTTCCAAGGTGTCCAGGTTGTACTCCAGATCACCTACTTCCAGCACCCGGGTATGTGCCCCCTTGCCGCGTCGCGAAAGTGCATTGAGCCGCACTTCCACTTCCTGCAAAGCAAACGGCTTGATCAGGTAGTCATCGGCACCAGAATCGAAACCGGCCAGCTTGTTGTCCAGCGAATCGCGTGCGGTAAGCATCAACACCGGCGTCTGCTTGCGCGCATCGTTGCGCAGCTTGCGACAGACCTCGATACCATCCATACCCGGCAGGTTGAGATCCAGCACGATCGCGTCGAACTCATGCACCACGGCCAGGTGCAGGCCGGTCACGCCATCGGCGGCGAAATCGACCGTATGCCCACGATCCTCAAGGTAGTCACCAAGGTTGGCGGCGATGTCGCTGTTGTCTTCGATTACAAGAATGCGCACGTGTGCGGGGACCTTATGTCTTGAAAAGTACAAGCGGGCACGAAGCCCACTTGTTGGGGATTACAGCACAGCCAGCGTTAACTCCTCACATCCAAGCCGCAGACACGGACTACCTCGATGCAAGGTTCTGTTTGGCCATGCAGATCAGTCTGCCACTTTGAAACCACTACTCTGCGCAGACTGCATACGGCTTTGTGAATCCCTTTTCATACGTTCGCGCTGCGCAACCGTGAAACATTGCGAAGAAGTCATCTGTGAACCAATGCTCTTTTCACGCCTACAGATAAGCCGGCTGTCCTGGCGCGCCTTGGTCAGCAAGGTGTTGACCAGCTCCTGGTCACTGAACACCTGTGCCTTGCTTTCGGGGGAGAGCGACTCGGCACTACCTTCCCCGATCAAGCCGGACATGCGATCAAGCGCCGTAACCACGCGCTGACGGTCGTCTGCCGATATCTCGCTATATACCTCGCCGCCCTGCAGGTCCGCGCGCACCTTCTGTTGCTGCACTTGAAACGACTCACCTGCTCGAAACGGAACTTCAGCCGGCTTTGCCAAAGCAATGCCAGGCCCCATCAACAGCAACGCCAACAACAGCTTCCGGGACATACGCTCACCCTCCTTAGATTCATTCCACTCTAGCGCTGCTTAGGCCTTACAACAACATAAAGAATCCTCAACAAAAACAAGGCCCCGACGGAAACCGCCAGGGCCTTAAAAATTCCCGATCACCGGACCCACTGAGGAGGGCTGGGCACAGTGGAAACAGGCTAGGGCCAGCCGGATTAAAGGCTTGTTAAAACCATGCAAAGAAATTGCATCCCCGGCCTCAGCGCTTGAGGCTGGTCACGTATTCGATCATCCGCCCAGCTATATCGTCACCCGAAACCCCCTCGATCCCCTCCAGCCCCGGGGTGGAATTGACCTCCAGCACCAAGGGCCCACGCTTGGAGCGGATCAGGTCGACACCGGCGATGCCAAGCCCCAGCGCCTTGGCCGAGCGGATCGCCACCTGCTGCTCGGCTTTGCTGCACACCACTCGTTCGGCAACGCCACCGGCGTGGAGATTGGAGCGAAAGTCCCCTTCCTGCGCCTGGCGGCGCATGGTCGCCACCACCTGGTCACCCACCACCAGACAGCGCAGGTCCGCGCCCTGCGCCTCGGCGATGAATTCCTGCACCAGGAAGTTGGCGTAAAGCCCTCGCAAGGCCTCGACGGTGCCCTTGGAGGCACTGAGCTTCTCGGTGAGGATCACCCCTCTGCCCTGCGTACCCTCGCTGAGCTTCACCACATGCGGCGGCGGCCCCAGCATCGACAGCAGGTCATCGGTATCGTCGGGATTGTCACCGAACACGGTAACCGGCATGTCGATACCCTTGGCCGCCAGCAGCTGGTGCGCGCGCAGCTTGTCGCGCGCGCGCAGGATCGCATCGGACGGATTTGGGGTACGTGCTCCCATCATTTCGAACTGGCGCAGCACCGCCGTGCCGTAGCGGGTGATCGAGGCACCGATACGCGGGATCACCGCGTCTATCCCGGTCAGCGCCTTGCCCTTGTAGTGCATGCCAAAGCCACTGGAGGTAATGCGCATATAGCAGCGCAGCGGGTCGAGGATGCGCACGGTATGGCCACGTGTGCGTGCAGCCTCGACCAGTCGACGGGTCGAGTAGAGCTTGGTGTTACGGGAAAGAATGGCCAGTTTCATCGCGGCGGGAGTGGTCGGTAGGCGCGCAGCATATCGCGGCATTACCGTATCCGGATGATCTGAATCATGGAGTTCCTGCCGGCCGTTATGGCCGTGTGAGCCGGCCTGCTGCCGTACCCCGATCAAACCCATCATCTGCTCTGGAACTGGAGCGGGCGAAGGGAATCGAACCCTCGTCAGTAGTCGGGTGGGAAGGTGGCCTCGCGGCCACCCTCCCCCCTCAGAACCGTGCGTGAAAGTTACCCTTCACACGGCTCAAGCAGTCACGAACCCCCTTCTTCTATGGGAGGGGGCGACAGCCGTAGCCTGGCACGGGCGTGAAGCTGCTCGTGACAGGTGGTGTGGAGCAAAACGAGGTTGGAGAGGCGGTCAGACCCCCCGTACACCCTGAAAACCTTGTGGTGGATGTGCCAGCTGGTGCTGGTCAGTTTCCGCCCACAGCAGGCGCACTTGGCCTCTTGCTTTGTCCAAAGCCATAGCAGTTTCCTTTTCCCGGTCAGCGAGCGCTTCATGCGGTACTGCAACCGCTGATTAAAGTAGCTCTCGTCTTTGGGGTCGTAGGGGCTAACGTCAGACCGCACCTTGATGTACTCGCCGACCTTGAGGGACGACAGGCGCATCAGAGTGTGTTTACCAACACCGAAGATCCAGTCGCGGGACTTGTCGCGCCGGAAGTACCGACGTTTGATCCAACGGAGACCTTTGGTGGGGTGACGGCGTTTGGCCCAACACCAGACCGCGTGGTGGATAAGGTGATCCAATCTTGCGAACGGTTCTGAAGCGTTCACGACTTGGTGATACATGCCCCACCCCCGAATGATCGGGTTAAGGACGTGCAGTACGTCGTCTTGGGTGGATCCCCGCAGTAGCCGGAGCTGGCTGCGGATCTTAGCCATGAAGGCGTTGGTGTTTTGTTTCGACGGCCTTCTAAGGAGGAGATTTCCAAATTTCCGGAAGTTCCATCCCAAGAAGTCGAAGCCTTCGTCCATGTGTGTGATCTTCGTCTTGCTTTCGGAGAGCGTGAGCCCTCTTTCTGCGAGGAACTTGACGACGATCGGCTTGACCTTGCGTTCCAGGATCTCCGCAGAGGCTCCTGTGATGACAAAGTCGTCTGCGTAGCGGACGAAGTTGCACTTGTTGCGGCGTGGGAGCGCATCGATGAGCCGGCCCAATCCGTCAAGGACAATGTTTGCGAGCACGGGGGAAATGATTCCGCCCTGTGGTGTACCCGCGTCCGTCGGAAACAACTTACGGTCTTCCATGAAGCCTGCTTTCAGCCACTGCGACAGCACATGCCGGTCAATTGGTACGTGTTTCATCAGCCAGTCGTGACTGATGTTGTCGAAGCAGCCTTTGATATCCCCTTCCATCACCCAGCGTGAGCTGGTCTTCGTGCTCAGACAGGTCTTCAGGTGGGCGGCAGCGTCAGCTGTCGACCTGAAATTACGGAACCCGTATGAGTGAATGTCCCCATATGCTTCGGCGACGGGGTCGAGCGCAAACAGATACAGCGCCTGCATTGCTCGATCTTTCATCGTCGGTATACCGAGAGGGCGGGTGCCACCTCGGGCCTTGGGGATGTGGATTCGGCGAAGCGGTTTTGCCTTGTATCCCTTACGTTGCAGGGAGTTGATGGCATTCCACTTTGCCGCAGGTGTCGACCACGTTGCACGGTCTACACCCGGGGTACGACGGCCTTGGTTCTCCGTGACTCGACGTACAGCCGTTGCTTTGGCTGCAGTTGAGCGGACAAGTAGTTTCTGTAGGCGTGTGACCCTACGCCACTGCTTATCCTTGGCTGCCTTCGCTATTCTTGCCTGCATCCTCGACACAGCGCAGCTTGTGGCTTTCCAGTTGATGGAGTGCCAGTTGCTGAGGTGTGAGGAGGCGACATCACCATCGATGATGGCGTCCATATCTACCTCCTGGAGTGGAGCGGGTGAAGGGAATCGAACCCTCGTCAGTTGCTTGGGAAGCAACAGCTCTACCATTGAGCTACACCCGCCCAGAGCCCGTCAGGGGATAGACGCCCCAAAGGGGAGTCGTTCCCCGTTGGGTGTGAGTTTGCGAAGCCTGTCTAGCGACAGACCACCCGGTGGAAGTCAGCACCCTTTCGGGTTGGGGCGATCTTTTCATCCCCTATCCCCTCGATTACAGAGAGGCGTTCGCTTACTCCACCATCCTATACCCACTTGGTCATCGTTTCTCCTTGCGGAGAACCTAGTCGCCGAGGCGACAACCAGTTGGGCTTACCACGTTCCGTACATGCAACAGAGTACCTAGGATCTCGCCTTTTCGCCGGAGGTGCAATTGTCAGCGTGTCTCTACCAAGCAGAGAAACATCCGACCTCGTCCCGTTTTGGGTAGGGCCCAGTCGCAGTTGGCCCGTCTAGCTTGACGACGTTTATATGGCGATTCGTTTGTACTGATCCTTGATACTCAGCCTAGCGCCTACTCGGTTACGACTACCGAGGTCACGAGTCCTCCCTCACGGGAGAATCGTATCCGTGAGGATGGCTACATTAACGGAGAGCTTAGCACCGGAGAATTACTTCTCCCGCACCACTCCTTGGCTACCGGTGGCTGAACACCGGGTTGGTTCGACAACCCTTGGCAGGGTGGACGACCAACAATTGCATGCACAGCCTTCGCCGTGCCAGTAGGGATGTACTCCTACCGTTCAACGTATCGTCCACCGTGTTGCTGGGGGACGTTTTGCTGTCAGACCGAGATCTGTACAGCTGTGGCCAGGAAACCGCCTGGTCGGTTGAACGTGCGGCACGGCTCGTGTCGCACGCTTGGGAAGCTACAGCTCTACCATTGAGCTACGCCCGCTTTGGCGAGGGTGAAGTCTATTCGTGACGCTGGGACAAAGCAACGGCCAGCCCAAAGCACTTCACATTGCGGAAAACGGTTGCTACGCGCGCCTTCTGCAGCCGGATTTCGCCGTTGGGCCGCGATACAAACAACTGTTCTGCAAGCACTTGATGCATCCCGCTGCCAAAACAAAAAGAGGCGATGCCGCAAACGCGGCACCGCCTCCCACACACAACATCGTAATCCGTTCCTATTACAAGAACTTAGAAGCTGCCGCCAAAGCTCGCGAACACCGTCGCGTCGCGTGCGGATTTCTGCATCGTGGTGGTGCTCAGGCCGATATTGCTTTCCAGACCGAACAGGTTCAGACGCGCACCCAGCACTGCAGTGGCGTAATTGCGATCGAACTCCAATCCCGGCACCTTGTACATCCCGACGTCCGCCATGGTCTGCAACCAGGCGCTGGCCTGCTTGCCGTCCTCGAATTCATGGTCGTAGGTGACCTGCACGTAGGGCTTCACGTTGCCGCCATCGAAGCGAGCCTGCCAGCCGATGCGGCCAACGGTCGAATCCAGATCCTGGTCGCCATAGCCAAACGCAGTTGCGCTGGTATTGCTTTCAACGTAACCGTCCAGCTTCACCTTCTGCCAGACCACAGCGGCCACCGGACCGTGACGGAAGCCACCGGCCTGGCCGAACTCGTAGCCGGCGTTGATCGCTGCGGTCAGGTTGCTGCCATCCGGCGAGCCCTTGTGCTCACGGGTAGCCGGACCGAGCTGCACCTTGCGGGTGACGTCGTAACCCAGCCAGCTGTAGCTCACCTGGCCATTTACCCAGGCGCGCTCGCCGTACCAGCCCGCGAACAGACCCAGCGTGGTGTCGTCCTGGGTGAAGTCGCCCTTGCTGTTGCCGAAATCGGCACTCATGCGGCCATAGCCGGCGAAGCCGCCCAGCACCATGCCATCACGCGCCCAATCGACGCCGAACAGGCCCGCAGGCGCCATGCCGTCATACAGATCAGCATGGTCGTAGCGCTGCATGTCACCGCGAACATTGCCCCACCAGCTCAGACCATCGGCCGGACGCGAACCCAGATGTGCGCCAACCTGATCGGCACGCGCACGGCCAGTGGTCTGCGCCGAATGGCTCAGGATCTGCTGCAAACGCGGCGCTTCCAGCACCGAGATGGTGTACTGGCCGAGAATCTGATGGGCAGCGGTGGTCGGATGCACACCATCGGCGAACACATAGGTGTTGTTTGCATTCGGCGCAACCAGACTCAGCGGAGAGCAGGTCAGCGACGAGGCCGAGGTGCAGGCCATGTTGCTGACGTTGGTGAAACCGTAGGTTCCCGGATTGGCGACGATTTCCTGCAGGATGGTGAAGGTATCGACCGGAATCACCTGCAGCCCGGCCTGCTTCAAGCCACCAAACAGGGCATTGTTGTAGGTTTTGGCCAGCGCAGTACCCTGCGCCATGCCGACAGCACCGCCGGCGCGTGACGCCGGGGTCAAGCCGATATCGGGCAGCGTCGGGACCATCACGTATTGGGCACCGGCAGCCTTCAGCGTGCCGACAATGCCGATCTGGTCGGTCACCGCCGCGCCGATGATGGCCTGCGCCTGGGTCGGTGCCGCCTGCACCGCGAACAGATCGTTCGCACCGCCCCACACCGTGTACAGCGCGTTGGCGTCAGCCTTGCCGCCGTTGGCTGCCAGATACTTGGTCATCTGGGTTTTCATCGACGGTGTTGCACCCAGTGCACCCACCGTGTCCACACCCACACGGGCACCGCCAACAGCGTAGTTGTCGCCGGTCTGGCCGTTGCCGTTGGGGCTGGCATTGGTGCCGTACTGGTCAGCGATGTAGTCCGCCCACACCCAGCCCGGGTTGGTGGTGAAGCGACCCACCAACGAGGCATTCGGATCCAGTTTCACCAGCACAGGACGGAAATAACCGGTATCGGTCAGGCTGTCACCGAAGAACACCGTCTTGGAGTACGGCGACTGCGCCATGGCCGGCACCGCGGCCAAGGCAATGGCGACAGCCACGGCAGCACGCAGCGGGCGAAGGGAAAGAGACATATTGAACTCCTGGGTGGGGTAAGCCGCAGACATACGCTGCCGCACGTTGTTATGTTTTCATTACCGCGCAAGACACACACGCTGCGCCGCCGCAAACTGTCTGCCGGCTGGGCTTTTGTGGCTCGGCTGGCGAGAATGGCGGCATGAACATCCATCTGAATGGCGAACCCCGCCAGCTGCAGCCCAGCTTGACCGTGATCGAACTATTGGCCGCCGAAGGACTGGCCGAGCGCCGCGTGGCAGTCGAGATCAACGGCGACATCATTCCGCGCAGCCAGCATGCGAGCCATCGGCTGCAGGACGGTGACGTGGTGGAAATCGTGCACGCGCTGGGCGGCGGCTGAACCGCCGCAACCAGGTAGTGCCGAGCCATGCTCGGCAGGGGCATCACCGGCGCACCATCAAACTTGTGGGAGCGGCGTAAGCCGCGAAGCTGCCCATACACAAAGGCAGAAAAGCCACCCCCTCCCCAGCCCTCCCCTTGCCTGCGGCAAAGGGAGGGAGCAACAGCAGCCAGCTGCCGGCTCCACCTGTAGAGCGCAGCCATGCTGCGCTGGGGTGTTACCGGTAATGCCCATGCCGAGCGTGGCTCGGCACTACAGATCGGCGGGATGGGTGA
Organism: Stenotrophomonas sp. STEN022; assembly: GCF_056760155.1. Classification (NCBI taxonomy): domain Bacteria; kingdom Pseudomonadati; phylum Pseudomonadota; class Gammaproteobacteria; order Lysobacterales; family Lysobacteraceae; genus Stenotrophomonas; species Stenotrophomonas sp. STEN022. The sequence continues at coordinate 5,397 of NZ_JBRREG010000038.1, read as the reverse complement.
TAATTCGGGCATGAATGCAAATGTCCCCACCGATTCGCTGGTCATCGCCGGCAAAACCTATTCATCCCGGCTGCTGACCGGCACCGGCAAGTTCAAGGATCTGGAAGAAACCCGCCTGGCTACCGAAGCCGCTGGCGCCCAGATCGTCACCGTGGCCATCCGGCGTACCAATATCGGCCAGAACCCGGGCGAGCCCAACCTGCTCGACGTACTGCCCCCGGACCGCTACGCGATTCTGCCCAATACCGCCGGCTGCTATACCGCCGAAGACGCCGTGCGCACCTGCCGCCTGGCCCGAGAACTGCTGGACGGCCACAACCTGACCAAGCTCGAAGTACTGGGCGACCAGAAAACCCTGTACCCGGATGTGATGGCTACCCTCAAGGCCGCCGAACAGCTGGTCAAGGACGGCTTCGACGTCATGGTCTACACCTCCGATGACCCGATCCTGGCCAAGCGCCTGGAGGAAATCGGCTGCGCCGCGGTGATGCCGCTGGCAGCGCCAATTGGTTCCGGCCTGGGCATCCAGAACAAGTACAACCTGATCGAGATCATCGAGAACGCCAAGGTGCCGATCATCGTCGATGCCGGCGTCGGCACCGCTTCGGACGCAGCCATCGCGATGGAGCTGGGCTGCGACGGCGTATTGATGAACACCGCCATTGCCGGCGCCCGCAACCCGGTATTGATGGCCAGCGCCATGCGCAAGGCCGTGGAAGCTGGCCGCGAGGCCTTCCTCGCAGGTCGCATTCCGCGCAAGCGCTATGCCAGCGCCTCCTCCCCCGTTGATGGGCTGATCGGCTGATGACCAATCCTTTTGACAGCGCGGGCTCCAAGGCACCGCCCAAACCCTTCACCGTGACCGAAGGCCGCCGCGAAATCCGCAGTTTCGTGCTGCGCCAGGGCCGCTTCACCCCGGCCCAGCAGCGCGCGTTCGACGACCGTTGGCCGCGCTTCGGCATCGACTTCAATGGCGAGCCGCGCGACCTGGATGCCACCTTTGGCCGCAATGCACCCAAGGTGATGGAGATTGGCTTCGGCAACGGCGCCGCACTGCGCTACGCCGCCCAGTTCGACACCTCCAAGGACTACATCGGTATCGAGGTGCATGCCCCGGGCGTAGGCCGCTTGCTCAATGCACTGGCCGATGACAATGCCGACAACGTCAAGCTCTACCACCACGATGCGGTCGAGGTGCTGGAGAAGGAAATCGCAGACGGTGCTCTTGATGAGATCCGCATCTATTTCCCCGATCCCTGGCACAAGAAGCGCCACAACAAGCGCCGTCTGGTGCAGCCGGGCTTTGCCGAACTGCTGGTGCGCAAGCTGCGCGTTGGCGGCCGCCTGCATTGCGCCACCGACTGGGAAGACTATGCCGAGCAGATGTGGGGCGTGCTCGATGCCACACCCGGCCTGGTCAACCGCGCCGGCCCGCGTGGCGCTGTGCCGCGCCCGGACTGGCGCCCGCAGACCCACTTCGAAACCCGCGGCCAGAAGCTGGGCCATGGCGTCTGGGATCTGCTATATGACAAGCCCGGCAACACGGACGCCGGCTGAGTGATGAGGACGCGATGACAGCTGCACGCTTCCATGAGATTGCCGAACACGCCGCCTGCGCAGCGTTGATGGCAGAGTGCACTGTCAAACCGTCCCAGCTCTCCTCTTTGAAGTCACTGCCCTGATGGATACCGCGCTGACGCTCACCACCGATATGAAGCTCGTGCTCGGGCTGGTGGGCTTCACGATGGCGATGTTCCTGTTCGAGCGCATCCGCGCCGACGTTGTGGCGCTGGTGGTGATGGTGGTGCTGGGCGTCACCGGCCTGATTGCCCCGGAGGAAATCTTCGGCGGTTTCTCCGGCAACGCGGTGATGAGCATCATCGCCACCACCATTCTCGGTGCCGGACTGGACCGCACCGGCGCACTGAACCGGCTAGCGGGCTGGTTGCTGCGGCGTTCGCATGGACTGGAACAACGGCTGCTGTTGCTGACCAGCGCAACCGCCGGCTTGAACTCCTCGTTCATGCAGAACCCGTCGGTGATGGCGCTGTACCTACCGGTCGCCTCGCGGCTGGCTTCGCGTACCGCGCTCACCTTGAAGCGCCAGCTACTGCCGATCTCCGCCGCCATCGTGATGGGTGGTGCGCTGACCATGGTCGGCAACTCGCCGCTGATCCTGCTCAACGACTTGTTGATGTCGGCCAACAACAACCTGCCCTCAGGCACCGCCACCATCGAACCGCTGCGCATGTTCGCGCCGCTGCCGATTGGTGTCGCCCTGCTGATCGCCTCGCTGCTCTACTTCCGCTTCTACGGCAGCCGCAAACTGCAGGAAGAAGAAACCGAAAGCGAAGACGGCCAGGCCCCTGCCCGCACCGAGAGCTATTTCGCCAAGGCCTACGGCATTGAAGGCGATGTCTTCGAACTGCTGGTCACCGCCGAAAGCCCACTGGTCGGCATGACCGTGGGCGAGGCCGAGAACCTGTTCGATGCCCCGTTGTTCCTTGCGCTGAAAACCGGCGATGACACCCGCCTGTCGCCACCTGCCGACATGCGCATCTGGGTGGGTAGTGCACTGGGCGTAATGGGCCCGCGCCAGCAGGTATCCGATTTCGCGCAGAACCAGTTCCTGCGTCTGTCCTCAAGGCTGAAACAACTGGGCGACCTGTTCAACCCGGCCCGCGCCGGCATCTCCGAGGCGGTCATTCCGCCCACCTCGAAAATCATCGGCAAGACCGCCGGCGAGCTGCGCCTGCGCAAGGAACGCGGCATCAGCCTGCTGGCGATCAACCGCGACAAGCAGGTGATCCGCGAAGACGTGCGCAATACCGCACTGCGTGCCGGCGACATGCTGGTCTTCCACAGCATCTGGCAGGACCTGGCCACCGCCGCGGAGAGCCGCGACTTCGTGGTGGTCACCGACTACCCCAAGGGCGAGCAGCGCCCGCACAAGTTCAAGATCGCGATGGCGATCTTCGCACTGACCATCATCATCGCACTTACCTCGCACCTGCCGGTGGCCCTGACCCTGCTCACCGGCGTGGCCGGCATGCTGCTGACTGGCGTGCTGCGCATGGACGAGGCCTATGCGGCGATCAACTGGAAGACCATCTTCATGATGGCCGGCCTGATTCCGCTGGGCTGGGCGATGGACAGCAGTGGCGCGGCGGCATGGATTGCCGGCCACACCATCGACAAGTTGCCCGCCGGAATTCCCGTGTGGGCGCTGGAGATCGCCTTGGCCTTGCTGACCACCGCGTTCTCGCTGGTGATCAGCCATGTCGGTGCCACCATCGTGATGGTGCCGATTGCTGTCAACCTGGCCTTGGCTGCGGGCGGCAACCCCACTGCGTTCGCGCTGATCGTGGCCTTGTCGGCGTCCAACAACCTGATGACCGCGTCCAACCCGGTGATCTCGATGGCAATGGGCCCGGCAAAATACACCCCGCGCGAGATGTGGCGGGTCGGTGGACCTCTGTCACTGCTGTACACCGTGATCGTGGTGATCATGATCAACATCATGTTCTGAGATACGATCACCTGCCCTGCTTGACCCGGAAAAGGAGATCGCAATGAAACGGATGGCATTGGGAACACTGGGTTGTCTGGCCATGCTCAGCGCCGCTGCCGGGCAGCGCACACCTCCGCAGGCACATTGCATCGATGCACGCCAGATCAGCGGTGCTGAAGACATCAGCTCCAACACGCTCGCAGTGCGGTTGAAGGATGGGCAGCGTTTCAAGGTACAACTCGCACAGGACTGCCCTGCGCCGGAAAGCCGGCTGTCGGTGCGCGGCAGCAAAGAAGGCTGGCTATGTGCAGAACCGGGCGAAAGTCTGGTCATCGGCGACGCACAATGCCCGATCAGCACCATCGAGCCGCTGGATGCCCGCAGCTACGCCGACCTGCTACGCCAGCGCGACAGCCAGGTGGCCACCATGGCCCCCCTGCAGGTCAAGGCCGCAAGCGCGCCACGCTCGCGCGGCTTTCGTGGCACAGCCGACTATTGCGTCGCCATTGACGCCGTCCGCCGTTGGAGCGAGGGCCCACAGGGGATCACCGTCGAAGTTTCACCCAACCGCGCCGCTGGCAATCGCTTCTATCGCATTGAGGTCGCCAGCAGCTGCCCGGCACTGGCCAACGCGCAGACGATGACCCTGGTCTCCGGAATGGGCATCGGCATGGTCTGCGGCCACCCTGGCGACAGGATGGCGTTGGCTCGCCCGGAGCGCGAGCTGATCCGGCCCGGCGATCGTGCAAACTTCAGCGGCCGCTACGACTGCCAGATCAGCCGCGTCTATCCGGTGCTGGACAAGAACGGGAGCTGAGCCTGCAGCGCTCAGCCCAGCAACACCTTGCCATCGCCGACAGATACCGGCACCGCGCGCAGCGAATCGCCCTTGCAAGGGCCTGCCACACAGATACCGCCTTCCAGCTCGAACGAAGCACCGTGCACGGCGCAGACCAGATGTCCTTCACGGCTCTTGAGGAACTGGCCGGGCGCCCAATCCAGCGCGCGCCCGGCGTGCGGGCAGACGTTCAACCACGCCCGCACCGCATCGCCATCGCGGTACAAGACCAAGGTTTCGGCATCCCCATCGATCACCGCCACCACCGCATGAAAGCCTTGATCAGGCACTGCAGCCAGCAGGCATAGTTCGACTCCGGAAGCGATGGCGCTGGACATTGGAACACCGATACAAGTACGGCACTTATTGTCGCATGGGCAGCCGAGGCCAGAACGAAGCTGACTCACGGCATTCTCGCGCCCCCTATTCAGACACCAATTAACGACAACTTCACGCAATTGGCCCAAACGCCCCTGATACTCCACAGCAGACTCAACGTCATAGAGCTTTCATGAACATCCGCTACGTCCAATTCGCCAAGCTGCGCAACCTGTTCGAGCCGCGCAAACCGCGCAACCCGTTGGTGCGCATTGCCTTGGGCCTGCTCGGCATCGCAATTCTTGCGGTGTTGGTGGTCGGCGGCGTGTTCATTGGCGCAGCGATGATCCTGGGCGGCATCGCCTGGAAGCTGTTCGCATCGCGCAAGGCCCGCGCCGTGCGCAAGTCCGATCCAACCGTGGTCGACGCCGAATACCGCGTAGTGCGCAAGGCCGCCCTGCCGCAGCCGCGCTAAGACAGGCACTGTAGTGCCGAGCCATGCTCGGCAGAGGCTTTCCCGGCCAACCGTCCTGTAGCGCCGAGCCATGCTCGGCAGCGGCTTTCCCAGCCAACCGCCCTGTGTAGTGCCGAGCCATGCTCGGCAAGGGCCTTACCGGCGCACTCAGGTTGTGGGGGGGGGGGGTACCCCGCCGGCCGGGGAGGCGGTGAGCCGCCCGAAGGGGCCAAGGGGGGGCCCACCGGGGAGGGGGGGTAGGCCCGGCCGCCCCCA